>JBFJNS010000180.1:0-6045 GCA_041618055.1 Binatia bacterium | reverse complement strand
GGAAGAAACGAAAAGCTCTGAGATAAGCTTCCTGAACCAACTCTTCCGCGTCGGCCTCGTTCCTGGTGAGATAAAATGCCGCGGTGTAGAGGCGGTCGTGATGGGGCAGAGCAACTTTCTCGAACTCTTCGCGGGAGGCCCTGCGCTTTCCCAGAGTGAAACTCAATGGTCGTGTTTCCTTAATGGATTCGAGCATCCGGGTCATAATCGCCGTGCTCAGTCAGATCTGCACCCGCCTGGAAACGAGCCTGCCGGCGCCACGGCTTTTTTCTCTTTTAAAACGATTTGTCGCGCTTTTTGCCCCATGTTCTTTACATCCGGAATTGCTCTCTCGGCTAGGCATGCCTGTTTTAGAGCGCGACGTCTGCCCGTGCCGGAGAAGGAATCTGGCGAGTTGGTTACTCTCTGCATTGGAGGTGATGGTGAGGGGCGCTGGCTGGAAAAATTTAAGAGGCGTCGATGCATGCTGCTTCATGCCCAATCTGGCGTCCCCTTTGCTTGGTATGAGATCCGAACGGCCCTCGATCGATGAGCTAAACAGGAACTATAACTAAATAAACGGTGTTTATGTCAAAGAAGTTCCAAGAAACTTAATCGCGCGAAGGTATTCGTCCGACGAGCATCCCGGCGCTGAGATGGCGCTCGGCGTGAGATCGCCCCAAAGGTAGAAGCCTTCGGCTTACCTTTGTGGGAGAAAAGTGAATGAAAAAGCCAACATTGCGGTACCGGTCCATGGTGACGGTGCTCTCTTTGATCGCTTTCCTTCAAACTGCTTCGGGTTGCGTTCCCTTTGGCACCGCCGGCGCGGTGCAAAAGGGGCGCCTCGCTCTGATCGCCGGCGAGCCTCAAGCAGCCCTTGGGCACCTATTGCCCGTGGCTGATGAAGACCCTCGTTACCGATTCAATTTTGCGCTCCGCGGTGAAGGCATTTGGAGTTATGTCGGACGAGCCTACTACGAAGCGCGACAGTTCCCTGCGGCCCGTAAGGCGCTTGTGAAAAGTCTCGCCATCTATTCCGACGATCATCTCGCCAGGCTCTATTACGGTCTTCTCTTGGTTCGCTCCAATGAAGCCAGAGACGGATTCATGGAAATCGCTCATGCGCTCAAAGGTAGCGAAGATTGGCTAAATTTCCTTGAGAGAAGTCATCCCTCCGGTGCATACTGGGACCCGGACAGGCGACTTCGAAAGGCGATTGTCGAAAACCGAGCCATGGTCACAGGCGAAAGGGCGAAGGCGGAAGAGGTCATCTCCGCAAATGAATGGCTTGGTCGAGAACTCGAAAACGAGGGCGATCGGGCAAGGGATGATAAGATCGAAGACCTGTACCGACGGGATAGCGACGGGGGCGTGAACTAGGAGCACCGGGAGTTACATGGCTCGAAATCATAAACCCATCCGCTGTTCTTCTTCCTGTTCAATCGTTCCCATCCACTCTTCTTGATCCACGGCCTGGATCAGTTGTTCGCTGCTGCGGATGATCTGGTTTTTGTCCGCTCCGCCCTTGAGGGTCGCGAAAGCAGCACGCGAAATGGCGCGGCGCACGGCGCCGTTGCGGTCCCAGGATTGGATTCCCCTGAACCCGGGCTTCGATGCTTTGCTGAGCAGAGTGATCCCTCCTTTGAGCGAGTTCAATCCGCGTTCACTAACACCGAGTTGTAAGTCCGTCAGGCCGAGCATGATCCAGGCGATTTCGTCGTTAGGGTCGGCTGCCAGAGCACGTCTCACGATCTGCCGCGCGTCCCGATAACGACCGTTGCGATAGTATGCCCGGGCCAGCAACGTCAGGCTGTCCTTGTAGAGCGGATCCCGAGCCGCCACCTCCTCGAGCAGGGCGACTGCTTTGCCGATATCAGCGCCCCTATGCTTAAGCAGTTCGGATTTGCCGTCCAAGTAACGACCGCCCAGACCGATCCCGGGAGGACGGCTGCACGAGAGCACGGGGAGACATAGCGTTGTTACGATGCACAAGGGAATCAGTTTCTTCGTCATGGTAAATTGCCTTTCCGTTCAAACCCTACTCAAGGGGATTACCGGCCCACACTTCTGTGTCTTTGCGCGAGGGGAGCTCGGCGGCTCCCCTCGCAAATGTTAATGGGCTCACCAGTCGTATCGGATTCCGAACTCCAGCGTGTTGAAATCAACACTGTCGCCTCGGCTGACGCCTTTGAGGTCGTCAGCGCCCCGGCCAATCTTGTTCACATGGTAAAAACCATACTCGGCCCCGACGCTGAGCCTGGGGCGGATGAAGTACCAGAACCCAACGTTGGCATTACGGGCATATGCGCCCTCGCAGCTTCCTCCAGCGCTGCTGCAGTTGCGCAGGCCATTGTTATCGGTGTCATAGTCAACCCGCTCAAAGCCAGTGAAGAGCATTACGGCCCCCGGGGTGTTGACCGAGCCGGTGAAGAAGCCTTTGGGGCTGTACACGAAGAGTTCGTGGGCGATGCGAAACATGAAGCCTTTGACGTCTCCTCCCGAGGCGAACTTTCCTTTGTTCCAGCCGAGGGCGGTCCGGAGCCAATAGGGACCGATTCTCCAACCAAAGCCCGGGGTTATGTAATGGCGCATGCTTTCCGAATCGAGGTCGCGCTCCACCTCGATAAGGCGCAATCTTTGCCGTTCCGTGGTGCGAACCCGGAAGAAATTGCGGCCGCTTTCGTCCGGGTGGACTCGGTCAAGCTGATAACCGACGCCAAGGTCTATACCCCGCAGCCATTTGTTTTTCATTTTGCTGAACGGTTGCCAGTTAAAAGCGGCATGAAGGGCGCGCTTGTCAGAATTTGGTCTGGATTGATCGGCAAGATTGGTTAAACCCTGGTTGGAGTAGATTCCCTGAAACAAGAGTTCTCCCGGGCCGACGGGAACATCGTCCCAAAAGAGACCGATGGCGTTATTTTGTGAACCCGCGCCGATGCCCGCCCCGTCCTGGAACATCGAACGGTCGAAGAGTCCGCCGGTCGTACTGCTCCAGTTGGTATCGTGGCGGTTAAAGAACGCGGATACACGCGGTCCGATCACGAGGTCGGGGAGATACGGGTTGAGTCGCTCGAAATGGACATGAAGCTCGCCGTGCTGCATTTGAACGCCTCGATCGGCGCCGAAATCAAGTTCTATATCCAGCTCGTAGAAACGATTGTCCCAATAGTAGATGATCCGTGGCCTCACGCGCCTTAGAGCCAGATCAAATTGCGAGAAACCGCTCTGGTCCAAAGCCTGATCGTCGGGCCAGGTGAGCACCCGGTAATGAAACCGTCCCCGAAAGCGCAGACCCCAGCTCTTGTCTGCAGCCTGTATCGTCAGACCGCCCCCAGGACGGTAGCTAAATTCCGGCATGGCCGCGGCCGCCGCCGTGGCCTCGTTTCGTAGCTGCTTGTGGGCTGCCTTAAGACGTTCCAGTTCTTCTTCGAGTGGCTTCACCTTCGCGACCTCGTTTTCCAAAATCGTGATTCTCTCTTGGATATCCCCGGCTTCATCGGCATGCGCGGTCGGCGCAATCAGGAGTAGCGCCCACAGAGCAGCGAGTACAATCCTGCAAATGAGGCAGTTGATTTTCATTCATGTCTCCTTTCCGGTGTCAATTGTTTGCCGTCATGACGAGGCACCGGCGGGAATGTGTCTAGCCCTCGTCATTCTTGCTCTCTTCGTTTATTCGCTTAGATCCGCGGTCTGAATGTTGAGGTCGGTTCCACAACGAGACCTCGCGATTGTTTTTCTGAGTCGCTGTTGACGTCGCTCGCCGTCGGAAGCGACCCCGTGCGGCAGTCTTCAATACCGAAGGGGGATGCTTGCGTGCGGCCTTATAAAGAGTTTTGCCCCCCGGCAGGCGGAATTCTTCCATGACTCCACGTCGAACGAGAAAAGTGAGAGCTTCACGAACCTGTCGTGCGGGTACCGGCTCGGTTCCAGGCAACCAGCACCCGGCGATATGGCGCTGCGTATCGGCGGCGTCCGGCCGGGATTTGAGATAGCGAAGAATACCGCCAATGATTCTGTGAACCTCAAAGTGAAATTCGTTCTTCAATGTTTCGGCGGGTCACCCCGCAAACATGGGACCAGTGCGATTGCAGCTTGCAACTGTTTGAATCTGCGGCAATTTCCGCCGCGGACCGAAACTCTCGGGCGGCGAGGTGTAACAAATAAGGTTACGGCCGAATAGTTAAAACCGATGTAACAGATCGAAGCGTCTCAAAAATTCGGCATGTCACCCGCCGAGTGACAGAGTAACGGGAATGTTGCCGTGATAGAGGGCGGGGGCTCAGATTTGAGAGGGAAGGGAGTGTTTTCTTATCAGGCGGTAGAGCTGCATGCGGCTGATCGAGAGCTGGCGCGCGACCCGGCTTAGGTTGCCGGATTGCCGGCCAAGAATCTCACGCAGGTATTGTTTTTCCCAGGAAGCGATGGCGCGAAGGCGGGCCTCTTTCCATGAGACCGTCATGGACGTGCAATCGCTCCCTTCGATATCCTCATAGGAAGAGTTTGAAAAGACCAGATCCGACGGTCGGATAGTGAGACCCCCGTTTCGAAGGGCGCTGCGTTGCAGGCAATGCTGAAGCTCCCTTACGTTGCCCGGCCAAGAATAGTTGATAAGACGGTCGAGCGCTTCGCTGGACAGTTTCCAAGGCTTGCCGAAACGCTTGCAGAGACGCGACAAATAGTTTTGTGCAAGGTGAGGAATATCTTCTCTCCGCTCTCGCAGGGGCGGCAAGCGGCAGATCTCGCTGGCAAGCCGGAAGTAAAGATCTTTGCGAAAACTCCCGCGGTCGATGAGCTCGCGCAGATCCTCGTTCGTTGCAGCAATGATACGAGCGTCCAGCGATTTCCATTGCTGCGATCCAAGAGGGCGCCACTCGCGCCGATCCAAAAGGCGCAGAAGGGCTCCCTGGGCGCCCAGAGAAAGACTCTCGACCTCATCGAGAAAAAGGGTTCCGCCCATGGCCGAGGCGAGAATCCCGACGCTGTATTCCCTCGCATCCGTAAAGGCTCCGCGCACATGTCCAAAGAGCTCGTGCGCCATCAGCGATTCTGGGATGGCGGCGCAATCAACAGGTACAAAAGGTCCTGCCCTGCGGCCACTGAGGTAGTGAATGGCGCGAGCGACGAGTTCCTTTCCCGTGCCTGTTTCGCCTGCAAGGAGAACCGTAAAGTCATGAGGAGCCACACAGATGCATTGTTCGATGACTTTCTGAAATACTGGAGTTTCACCGATGAGCCGCAAATCCCGAGTTAGAGTATCGCGAACATCGTCTATCGTTGCGCCCGTCTTAACAGTTCCGCTTCCATGCACCACAGCGGCGGCTCCCTTTCCTCACTTTTGTGCTCAATGCGTAGAGATGAGCGCCCCCGTCCTGCCCGCCCACGCGCGGGGCCCTGGCACCGCGGTTGAGAGCTCAGATGACGCTGTCGACAAACCAAAAGGTTGCAACAGAAATGGCCTCATCGATAGGAAATGCCTTTAAAATGGGTAACACGGTTTGGTTTGTTAAAGTTCCCGGCGATGAGTCTGTGCTCGACAAAGACCTCACGGACGAATCGGTCCGCTATACCTTGGGGCAAGAGTGTTTTAGATTCTTCGTTTAATTCCGAACGCGCATCGCGCGGCGGTTGGAGCAAGGGTGCCTCAGTGTCACTCCGGTTGACACAATGGTTATAAGCCAATAGAAGAGAAGCGTGACAGCGGGAGTGTTTCACCCCCGATGGGGTTTTTGGCTCGTCATCAGCGGTTTGGCTCTGCTGATCAACGGAAGCTGTGCCAGCCGAACGGCGGAAAATAATGAAGTCTCTCCAAAAGGATCAGGCACAAGCGCAATCACCAAACGACTTGCCTCGATTCGTGGACTGGAGTTCAAGCGCGAAGTCCCGGTTCTTTATGAAAGCAAAGCAGCGCTCACGGCGCGGCTGAATACAGAGCTGGCGAACAGCTTTGGCGACCGCGACCGACTACGGTACATCTCTCTTGCCTACGAAAAGCTTGGTTTGTTTCCTCGCGGTTTCAAGTTGAAAGAATCCCTGGTTGCGTTTCTGGGTGATGAAGTTGCCGGTTTT
>JBFJNS010000179.1:0-6076 GCA_041618055.1 Binatia bacterium | reverse complement strand
CTCTCAAATCGCTCCCACGCGTTTTCTTGCTGCTCCTGTCTTCGAAAGGTATCCTTGCTCCAGGCGTCCTGGCCCCGAAATTGCCATTGCCCGAACCCGGGTTTGAAAATGTAGAACCTCGGCCCCTTGAGATACACGAACGGATTCCAGGTCCAAGAGCTTCGAGCTTCGATCGTAAAGTAGCCTTGATTGTCGGTTACCACTTCTTGCGAGGCGCCGTACCCGCCTAACGATCCGTGAACACCGGTTCCACGCAGGTGCCTTTCCCAAACCGCCAGCACAACCACGCCCGCCAACGGTTTCCCCGTTTCTTTGTCGACAATCTGTCCTTTCCAGGGACCGGCAGCTTCGGATACAGCCGGAGACAAGAGAGCGAAAATTGGAACCACTAATATTACAGCCGTGCACAAAAGAAACTTCTTCAAGCTTTGGCTTATTGAAAGCTTCAACGTTCGCTTCGAGTGATAAACAACTCCTGATGTGTTATTCCTCATCTCGATCCTCCAGGATTTGCGCGGTCAGAAAGCCTCCAATCGCCAAATACCGTCTCCGTCCAGAGCAAATCGGACCTCAAAGGACATTTCCAAACCATCGTCGATTCGAACACCTTCATAAACGGCGGAGAAGCTTCCAATGCGGACAAGGGGGATGTTTGTAAGTATCTGGTCGATGTTTGGTAGCTGTGCAGCGATGATTTGAAAAGCTTCATCGTAGCGATCGCGAGAGCGGCTTGCTATATCGTTTAACGCCGCTGCAATATTACCGTCTCGCAGCGCGTTTTTCACGGTCGTCCATTTAGCTTGCAGCATTCCATCGAGCTGTGAGGCGTCATGAACTTGAATGACAGTGTGGACAGCGAATTGATTACCCTGGGCATCGAAGCCGCTCGCCGTGGCGACATATATGCCGGGCTGCGAGAAAGTGAACGGGTGTTGATCCAGGTTGGGACCGCTGTAGTCGATAATCCCGTCGCCGTTCGCGTCCAGACTTACCTGTGCGATCGGAGCGTCGCCGATTAAAGAAAACATCACGTTATGAGGTGCTGCGCCACTGGTTGGACTTGCGTGGAGAATTGGCCGCGCGCTCGTTGGACCCGAAACCGAGATCGTGATCGTATCGCTTGCGGTATTTCCATTTCCATCCGAGGCTAATGCTGTCAGACTCGTCATTTCAGATGAAACAAATACTAGAGCCGTAAAAGCGGTTCCCTGAAGCCCGGCGGGATACCCACTAACCATGGCGCCAATTTCTCCAGCACCGGGGTTAGCTACCGTCCCCGTCACTATCAGCGGGCCGCTTAGCACCGCGGCCCCGTTTACCGGACTGCTAATTTTTATCGAAAGCCCCGTTACCGTGACGCTAATGGTTTCCGATGCCATTCCCCCGCGACCGTCGCTCACGCCAAAGGTCAAATTAAACGAGCCTAGTTGACTAGACGTAGGCGTGAACACAAAGACTCCTGAGTTCGCATTGAAGTTGGCGTTGGCCGGTAACGGCAATGGCGAGACGGAGTAAATCAGCGGATCGCCGTCCGCATCGCTGGCGCTGATCGTGAAGGTCAATGTCTTGCCTATCTGGACGATTTTATCGCCGATCGGTGACAATACGGGCTTCTGGTTGGGTTTGACCACCGTAACGTTGACGCTCGCCGAGTCGCTGGCCAGCCCATCGTTCACGGTCAGTTCAAATTTCAACCCTGTCGGGGTTTGAACTTGCGGAGCTAACAGCACCGGTGTCGCAGATTTCGAATTCGATAAGGTCACGGAGGGGCCGGCACTTTGCGTCCAATCATAAGTGATCGAATCGCCGTCAGGATCATAACTGCCGGTGCCATCAAGATTCGTGGCCGTGCCCGACGGCACAATGATAGATTGACCCGCGCTGGCTACGGGAGGCTGGTTCGGGAACTCGTATTCATGGGCGCCTATGTCAAATTGAGCTGCATTGCCTCTTTTGCCGATTTTTGGCCGGATTAAATCAAGCTCGTAGTCAGCTTCGAGAATAAGATTGAACGACGGATCCAACCCCAAGTTCCGCGAGTCCATGCCGGCATCGACGGCGGGCGAAATATCGGAAAGCCGGAAATCATCGTCGGCAGTATGGGCAATCCCGTCTATGCCATTGACACTGGCGTAGACATTAGACGGTACGTCACACCCCGCACTCGCACTGACGCCCGGACCCTCCTTGCCGTTGGGAGTCAAGTTTGCGGCGTCGGTGCTGTCGAGCACAGGGCCGTGGACTTCACCGAGCCGGTTGCCGCAAATGAGATTATTGAGCAGCGTGACGGACTCCGGACTTTGACCAGGAAAGCCGGCCCTCGTTACACCATGCCGCCCGCCGAGCATGCCTGACGCTATTCCGTTGCCGGTAATTGAATTGTTCGCAAGAGTAATGGTTTGGCCCGCGACCATCGCCACGCCGTTCCAGCTGTTGCCGTGAATGGTGTTCTGGATCAGCCAGTGCGGACCTCCGCTGATATCGGCAAGGATAATCCCGTTACCCACGTTGCCATGGATTAAATTATTCACGATCACCGTGTTGGGGTTACCGAGAGCGATCGCAATTCCGCCGCCGGGACAGATTGGGCTCCCGTTACTGACGATCCGATTGCCGTGGATATGAACGGACTGATTCTGCTGCGGCCCGCCCAGCAGCACAATACCGGTTCCCACCGCCCCCTTGATCGTTAATCCCCGCAGCGTGACAAACCTCGACCGGCTGATTGAAACCCCACTAGCGTTGAGGCAAGTGGCCGCCGGCGGCCGAATGACAACGCTCCCCGTTACTGAGGCCGGATCAGCTTCGACAACAATGCGATGAAGCTCGGAGGAGCCGGCGAAATTATTCTTGTTCGAAATAGCGACCTGTTCGCTATAGGTGCCGGCCTGTATGCGCACGATATTTCCCGGCTGCGCGGCAGTGACCGCTGACTGAATTGTTGTGAAACAGGGTGCTTTGCCGCCGCAGGCCGGATCGGCATGATTGACGTATAAAATTATCGGTTGTTGAGAATGGGCAACGGCGTGAATGAGAAGTGAAAGGACGATAAAGAAAAACGAACTTAAATGCATTCCACGCTCCCCGATGTAAAATCCTACGCGGCGATTTTCGCGGTGCGAAAAAAATGTGGCGGTCCTTTTACCGCTCGGTCAGCGACAGGTCAATGCGCTAAGAAAAGAAAACAGGAAATCCCTACTTCGGCAGGAGAAACCTGAGCGGAAAGAGACTCGCTCATGTCGAATATTTATGGCGAGCAAATGCAGTTAGATGGGCTAGTGAGAATTTACGGGCAGAAAGTCGGCACGCTGAATTTTAAGACCTTGTGCGTAGAACTTTCAAGATAGGGTCAGGTCTATTATTGTACTATGGAACGTAATTTTGTAAGGGTAAGTGATGGCCCGACCGTTGCGCATCGAGTATCCAGGCGCGCTCTATCACGTCACCGCCCGAGGCGATCGCCAGGAAGCAATTTTTGAAAACGACCAGGACCGCCAAGCTTTTTTGAAGCTTCTAGGCGAAGTGGTTTCACAGTTTCGTTGGCAGTGTCATGCCTACTGTTTGATGACTAACCACTATCACTGCATGATCGAAACCCCCGAGGGCAATCTGGCCAAAGGCATGCGGCAGCTCAACGGGGTCTATACCCAATGGTCCAACCGTCGGCACCATAGGAGCGGGCATCTGTTTCAGGGCCGTTATAAAACGATACTGGTAGACTGGGACGGATATTTCCTAGAGCTTGGACGATACATTGTGCTCAATCCGGTGAGGGCCTCCATGGTCAAGCATCCCAAGGATTGGCGATGGAGCAGCTACGGTGCCATGGTGGGACTAGTAAACAGCCCTGGGTGGCTAACAACTAGCGCGCTGTTGGGGCAGTTTGGCAAAAACCGATCTTGGGCCCGGCGCAAATATCAGGAGTTTGTCAAAGACGGACTCGGACAGGAGACTATTTGGAAGGACCTCAAGGGGCAGATATATCTAGGCGACGACGATTTCGTGGAACAGACGCAAAGGCGGCTAGGCAAGCGAGCCGAAGACGTAAACATACCGCGGGTACAGCAGCGTCCGGTGGCGCCATCGCTCGACGAAATTTGTCGGCGACAATCAAACCGAAACCGCGCAGTGCAGGCCGCGTACGAGACGGGGAAATTCAGTTATCAACAGATCGCTGAGTATTTTGGAGTGCATTTTACAACAGTGGGACGGATTGTCAGAGGATCATTGAAGGCAAAAATACCATCGGTGAAAAGAAATGCCTTACGAATATCAACGATGCGACGATAATACGGGCTGTTGCCCAAATCGATTTTTTTAGTGCAGTAAGAAGATCACATCGTTATAATGCTTTCAGTCTTTTTTTGAGGAGAACCCAACGATGATGGGTCGTCAGCCGCCACCTCAACCTTCACTGTTCTATACCGGCATTAATTTGGGGAAGCGAATTCGTAGCGATCACGTGCTGCGCAAAGTAGCTCGGTTGGTGGATTTTGACTTTGTGTATGGGGAGGTCAAAGAGAGCTACGGGTATAACGGCAACGTGTCGGTGCCGCCGCCGATGATTTTAAAGCTAATGCTGCTGTTGGTTCTGTACAACGTGCGTAGCGAGCGGGAGTTGATGGCGACGTTGCCCGAGCGGTTGGACTGGCTGTGGTTTTTGGAGTTAGAGCTGGACTCGGAGATCCCCGACCACAGCGTGCTGAGCAAGGCGAGGAGACGTTGGGGGGTGGATTTGTTTCGAAGCTTTTTCGAGCGGGTGATCTGGCAGTGTGTGGAGAGTGGGTTGGTGGACGGCAGAAAGCTTTTCTGCGATTCAAGTCTGATTGAGGCCGACGCCTCGTGTAACTCGGTTGTGGATACCCAGGGGCTCAAGCGATATCTCAGCCCTGCTTATCGAGAGTTTGAGGCTCGTTTGGAAGAGCGGGAAGAGAAAGAGCACAAGGACGACGATCCTCAGGGTAGATCTTTGCGACGCAATGTAGTCAATCAGCGCTATGTTTCCACCACCGACCCTGAGGCCTCAGTGGTACGCAAGGGAAAAGGCAAAGCCGATCTTCGCTACCAAACTCACCGGGGCATCGACGGGAAGTACGGGGTGATTACCGCAACTGTAATGGGTCCTGGGGATGAAAATGAAGCGCACCGCTTAACAGAGTTGATTGAAGCTCATCGCGACAACACTCGACGAAGCGCCGAGGTGGTGGTGGCCGACAGCAAGTACGGGACGACGGCCAACTTCTTAGAGTGTTACGACCGTGGCATCCTGGCTCACCTACCGGTTCTCAAACAGACCCAGGACCAACAGGAGCGGCGGCGCAAGATTTTCCCCGAGAGTTTGTTTACCTACGATCCACCGACCGATACTTATCTTTGTCCGGCAGGACAGAGGCTTAAGAAACGCAAGCACTGGGCCGAGCGCAAAGCGTTCGAGTACGTGACGGCTCGCGGTGTTTGTGGGCCATGTCCTTTACGAATCCAATGCACTCGCTCGCAAAGTGGTGGCCGAACGATCAAGCGCCACGAGCGCCAGGAGATTTTGGACCGGCTACGTCTCCACGCCCAGAGCCGCTCGTCAAGAAAAGACATCCATATTCGCCAGCACTTCATGGAACGATCTTTTGCTCAAGCGACCCGATTCGGTTTTAAACGAGCCCGCTGGCGCGGTCAGTGGCGGGTGCAAATCCAGGACTACTTAATCGCCATCGCGCAAAACATTGCGTTGCTTGTTGCCCACGCCTGGCCAAAACCCCGAAGGGTTTTGGCTGTCAGCACCAACGGTGCTGTGGGCTTTGCCGTAATTGATTGAACCGTCTGCTAGCAGACAAAACTGGTGCTATGGGGTTGCGTGGCGCTTGGCGGACAGGATGGAATTGGATTTTCGGTCTTTAGCGAGGTTTGGGCAACAGCCCGTCAAGATTTGACCCTAATCTCAGCGCTGATTAGCGGCATTGTACGCCGTCGATGAAACCGCCTGCGGGATACCAGTGCGGGCGAACGACCCGCCGATCTTCGTCCGGTTGCCGTTCTTGTCGTACTCGTAGGTGAGATTTCCCAGCACGGTGGTCCCGTTCTG
>JBFJNS010000178.1:0-6080 GCA_041618055.1 Binatia bacterium | reverse complement strand
TTCTTCCACCTCTTGCGAGACAGCGTGTTCCAGATGATGAGCTTCTTGATGAGCCTTGACCCAGTCCAAACCCAAGAGATCCGTCAAGAATCGCTCGATGAGGAAATGGCGCCGAAGAATTCTCTCCGCTATTTCTTTTCCTTCAGCCGTTAGTTTGATCTCCTTGCGCCGCTCGACTTTCACATAGCCTTCTCGCTGCAACCGACGCAATGTGCTTACCATCGTCGAGGCTGACACGCCGACTTCATCCGCCACTCGCGCGGCAATGACTGGCTGTATCTCCTCCCCGAGGGAATATATCGTACGCAAATAATCTTCTGTCGCAGGCGTAATTTTGGAGCGAGCCATGTTCTTGACAAAAGTCCTTTATGTGGCTATGCTAACTTCGAAAGTTTGGTTTGCCAAAGTAATTTTCTCAGAGACATCATTCGCTTGTCTCTGTTTTATATTTGAGGCGGACGAGAAGATCAAGGTTTAAGAAAGGAGTACTTGGAATGCGGTTATTCTCTCAGGGGGGTCGTAGACGGCTCATACCGATAGTCATTGGCCTACTTTTTCTTATTCTATCCTTCAAGCCGGCGTTGGCTCAACAAAAACTCATCGTCGCAATTCAACCAACACTCGCCAGTGACGAAATGTTGAAGAAAGCCAAGCCGCTAGAGAAATTCCTGAACAAATCATTGGGTAATAACATCGAAGTGCAGGTGTATGTGCCCAGTAGCTACGCCGCAGTGGTGGAGTCCCTACGCTTTGGACACGCCCACGTCGCGTTCATGTCGGCGTGGCCCGCTCAACTAGCGGTACAGCGTGGTGGAGCCGAGGTCGCTTTGGCTGAGATTCGGCAGGTCATTCACGGGTCAGAAAAAGTTGAGGCGCCGCACTATTATTCCTACTGGATCGTGCCTGCG
This sequence comes from Binatia bacterium, assembly GCA_041618055.1. GTDB lineage: Bacteria > Desulfobacterota > Binatia > UBA9968 > UBA9968 > JBFJNS01. Next base: position 5,172 of record JBFJNS010000178.1, on the reverse strand, counting down.
CAATCACCACACGATAACCTGAAGTCATTGAAAGGAAAGAGCGCCTGTTTTTCGAGTCCTATATCGACTTCAGGTTTCGTTGCACCTATGGGACGGCTAGCCGAATTGAACTTAATTGATACGCCCGAAGGCAAAGAGGCAGATCCCAAAACCTTCTTTAAGGAAGTTCTATTCGGTGGCGGCTATTCGCAGTGCTGGCAGGCGCTCAAGCAAGGCCAGGTGGACGTTACAATTATCGCCGGCGATGTGCCGGAGAAGTTATATAAAGAAGTGCTGGCATCAACTCGAGTGATCGAGCAGCAGGGACCGATTCCGTCCCATGCTGTGGTATTAAGCAAAGAACTCAGCCAGCCGCTACGTTCCCAAGTCATCGGAGCTATCTCGCAGCTGGGCGACCCGGAGCACCGCGGCTTAATGCGCTCCTTCATTTCGAGTATCTTTGTCGGCTTTAAGCCGACAAATGCAGTCGAGCACTTGGGGTCCTTAACACGCTATTTGAAGCTCGCCCGGCTCAAGTACACGGAGCGCCTGTGAATCAGACAGCCGAGCACATCGCTATCAGAGCAAGCAGCCTCTGGCACGCTTACCGCGAGGGGGAATGGGTGTTGAAAGACGTTTCCCTCACGATACCCGAGGGCCAAATCTCAATCATCATGGGACCCTCGGGCACCGGCAAAACAACCCTCTTAAAGCTGTTGGCCGGCATTTTGACGCCCGTTCGCGGGCGCGTGGAAGTGTTTCATCAGCCGATCCGCCGGGAAACACAAAGGCGTCAGTTCTCGCTTGTGGGCTACATTCCACAACAATTGGGGCTCGTGCGGAACCTGACGGCGCTGCAAAACGTTCTGATGGGGTCGCTTGGACGATGCGGCCATGGCAAGGCGCTGCTCGGCATTTTCCCGCGCGACGAGATAGCACGCGGGAGAGAAGTTCTGGAGCTCATGGGCATCAGCCACAAGACCAACAACAAGGTTTATCAGCTGAGCGGTGGTGAACGCCAGCGTGTCGCCATTGCTCGAACCTTATTGCAGCAACCACGGGTCGTTATCGCCGACGAGTTCGTCTCGGATTTGGACCTGCCGCTTGCCCTCGAGATTCTGGGGCGAATACGATTCGCCGCTGAGAAAGAACAAATGACTTTCGTTTTGAGCATGCATCGCCTAGGGCTGGCGCGCGAGTTTGAACAAAATGTTCTGACCCTCAATCGCGGCGAGATTACGCGCGGATTTCCGCGGGAAACTTGGCCCGAGCCTCTGGCAGCGGAAGTCCTCCAATGAAGGCTCAATTTCTCTTTCCCACCTCCGTCGTTGCCGTCTTCTTACTCCTGCTTGCGCAATTGGGATTCTTCGACGTTGCTCGTATGTTGCGAGGCTTACGCAACCTGGGGATCCTTGCCTCCGAAATGTTTCCACCCGATATTGGTGTGCTTCCGGTCGCGAGCCAAGCCCTTTGGGAAACCGTGCAGATGTCCTTTGCCGGAACACTGCTTGGATTTATTGCCGCTCTTCCCCTGAGCATCGCGGGTACAAGGAATCTCTTCCCCCCTGTGCTGTCGAGTATCGCCCGTGTGATTGCCGCCGGTATCAGAACGATTCCTGTGCTTTTGTGGGCGATCATCTTCGTTATACTGGTCGGCCTCGGCCCCCTGGCCGGGATGCTGGGAATCGCCGCCTATACCGTGGGCTATCTCGGCAAGATCTACGCCGATCTGTTTGAAGGAACCGATCCAGAGATTCTGGAAGCCGTTGGCAGCACGGGGGCGTCGAAGTTGCATCTCGTACGTTTTGTTTTTTTTCCCGAAGGAGCCAATGCCATTCTGACCCAGCTGCTTTTCATGCTCGAATACAATATCCGGGGCGCCTCGATTCTCGGATTCGTCGGCGCTGGGGGTCTCGGCTTTGTCATGCAGGTGTATTTACAGACCCTGGAGTATCAACGCCTGGCAATGGTCTTGTTGCTGATACTCGCCGTGGTACTCGCCATGGACGCGCTCAGCGCCTTGTTGAGAAAGCGCTTTCTATTATCCGCTTAGTCGCTTGTAGAACCACACTTCGCACTTTTTTGCCGCTTGTCGCGCGCGCACCTTGGAATCGTTGCGCCGCCTCACTTTAAAGACCAGACAAGACTCGCGCCTGAAACGGGAGTGCGGGCGCAGGTTGTAGGCATTGACCCGGCTGAGAAGGTTTGGTGTGCCGAGGAACGCCATGGCCGAGTTCGCGAAGGGCAATACGACCAGCCCCGCAATGTGCTGCAGAAGGGCTCCCCGCGCACAAAATTTCAAGAAAGGCCTCCGCAGAAAAATGTGCAAGCGCCGAAGTACAGGGGTATCCCCTTGGATGCGATCGCTCTTTTAACCCCCACACATTTGTAAGAAGAGCGTTGATTATTTCGTCCCGTTGGACCTAAAGCTGGCATTCAACTTAGGCAGTGATACTTCCGTTGAGGCGCTTTGTAGGTGCGTACGAGGCAGTCCGCAAAACGCATTTGCCCTGGCCGCTTGGGCTGGCGTGGGGCCGCCTGAAACGCAACGCAGATCGTCTCCCCGTTCGGTCCCAGCACAGCAATATCACGTCTGGCTAAGCCTGATCATCGCTCAACCAGTCATGGTTCGTTCCCAATGTAAATCGCTGTAATTCAGGGCGTTTTTGCGCGTATCTTAGGGTTGACAAGGAAATAAAGTTAGTATATACAAATATTCTAGATTAGTACTTACTAACTATGATTTGTGAGTATCGAAACAGATCTGAACCCAGGCATTCGGTCTCGATAGATGAGGGAATGGCAAGACGAGAGGCAAACGCTCTCCACATAGAAAGTGCAATTCGACCTGAAAACATTCAGTCGCTTTCACTTTATTTGCGGGAAGTTATTTGAACGGGAGGGAAAGCATGGATTCGTTAGCTTACAAACTGTGGCAGCTGCATCAGTTAACCGCGCAGCTTCGCGTCGGAACGATTTTGAAGGCCACGGCTCTGCTCAAAGAGAAATACCAAAAAGATCGAGGCGGTGAGGTGGCTGTCGCGATTGCTCTGCATTACTGGTTACTTGCTATGCGAGCTGATACCGGTGACCACCGCTCCACGTCCGAAAATTGCATTTCTCTGGCAGCACGCCTCCGCAACACCGCATGTCGATGGCTCAGGCGCGCTGGCCAAAATGTCCGCGAAAGCCCACGGGATGGGCAGCAGCTATCCCGCGCGGCGAGCAATAGCTGATCGCCGTCGGGGTTATCGCCAAACCGTCAACTGACTGACCCATATGAGCCGCGGATATCACAGCAAGGGAGGACTACATGGCTCGGAAATTTCGAAGGACATCAGGATCCTGGATTCTCATCGGCGCTCTCTTTCACGCGGCAACCGTTTTGGCCGCTCACCCGCTCATTACCGATGACACCGGAACGGGGGGGCGCGGAGGGGCGCAAATCGAGTTTAACGGCATGCTCGGTTACGACAAGGAACGCGGGAGCATGGAGAAGTCTCATGGCATGATAACAACTCTTACCTACGGCCTCGGCGGCAACACGGATCTAGTGCTCGGAATCCCATACCTAAGATCGAGCCTCCGAGACGACACAGGCACTAGCAAAAACAGCGGCTTGGGAGATGTGGCCTTGGAGTTAAAATGGAGATTTTACCAGTTCGACGGCTACAGTCTCGCGTTTAAGCCCGGGCTTAGTTTTCCCACAGGCAATTATGAGAAAGGCTTGGGTACGGGCAGAACGACGTATAACTCATTCCTCATCTTCACCCGGGAAATACCTCCCTGGAGCTTCCACGCAAATATCGGGTATGGGAGAAACGAAAATAAAATATCTGAGCGCAAAGATGTTTGGCACGTTTCGCTCGCTTCAGAAGTAGAGATTTTTCAAGGATTAAAGCTTGTCGGCAATATCGGAATCGAGAGGAACAGAGACAGGACAGCAAATATCCATCCGGCTTTTGCTATCGGCGGCTTTGTTTATTCCCTCAGCCGAAATGTGGACGTCAATTTTGGAATTCAACTTGGAATTACTACAACCGAGACGGACTTTACGATTCACCCCGGCATAACTTACCGCTTTACTTTGCAATAAGAATAGCGATTTGCACGCATGGCCTTCGACCTCAAATTTGAAAAAGGTGCCGCACATTATCCGTCGTCGCGCGGGCCACTTCTGCCAAACTCACGTTCTTAACCCTTGCGATGGTCTCGGCCACGAAGCGAACATAGGCAGGTTCGTTCCGCTTTCCTCGAATAGGCACGGGAGTCAGATACGGGGAATCGGTTTCGACGAGAATCTTTTCCAAGGGAACTTTACGCACGACATCGCGCAACGCTCCGGCGTTTTTGAATGTAATGATGCCCGTGAAAGAAATATATAAGCCCAGATCCAGGTATGTCCAAGCCGCTTCGTCATTGCCGGTAAAGCAGTGAATCACGCCGCGAATCTGTCCTTGCCCCTCCGCACGCAGCAGCGCCGCCGCGTCCTGCGCGGCGTCCCGCTCGTGAACGACGATCGGCAGGTGAGTGTCCCGAGCCATGTGAATGAACTCGGCGAACACGCGGCGTTGAACCTCACGCGGTGAGTGATCGTAATAATAATCGAGGCCGGTTTCGCCGACGGCGACGACTTTGGCCTCAGCCGCGAGCGCCTTGAGCTGTTTCAGTTCATCCGCGCTGACATCCTTCGCGTCATGCGGATGCATCCCCACCGTTGCATACACGTCCGGAAATGAATTTGCCAGTGCGATCGCTCCGGTGTTACTGGACATATCGCCGGCGCCGCCTACGGCGATGATTTTCTCGACACCGGCTGCGCGGGCGCGCTCGATCACGGCTGCCACCTCGCTCGCATACTCTGAGCCCTGAATATGGGCGTGGCTATCGACCAGTCCCAAACCAATTCCCTCGCTCATGAAATCTTTCAGCTATTCGTCGGTCGGCAATTCAATCCGCGGGAATAGAACTTTGGGACCGCGCACTTTGTGATTGAAAGCAAAGTACTTTCCCCACGGGGCGGGCTGACCAGCATTTCTTTCCTCGAGACCCAGAAGAGTTCGCAACTCGGTTGCCGTTTCCGGCAGAAATGGCGCGACCAATCTCGAAAGGGTGCGAATCACTTCGATAAGATGGTGCAAAATTTCGCCCACACGTGCTTTCTGGGCCGGATCCTTGAACAAGGTAAACGGA
>JBFJNS010000177.1:0-6116 GCA_041618055.1 Binatia bacterium | reverse complement strand
TACCTCGTAGACGACGACTGAACGGCCGGTGGCCTCTTGTTCCCGGATTCTGTCCTCGGCGAGCGCGCGGACCCGTGGGTGGATGATCGCTTCCAGCTTTCTGCGCGCGTCGGGATTGCTGAAGGCAATGGTTCTGAGTTTGCGGCGATCGAGGCTCTTATCTTCTTGGAGAATCTCGGGACCAAAGGTGTCAACGATTTCTCTCCAGGCATCCTTTCCGGGTTGGACGACCTCGCGAGATAATTCATCGGCATTGATGACCGCAGCTCCGAGTCGTTCCAAGATGGCGGCCACGGTGCTCTTTCCCGAAGCGATTCCACCGGTCAAGCCAATCAATTTCACGGCTCAGTAATGGCAAAAACCACCGGGTGTTGCAAGACGAGTTTCGAAGGCAGAAAGACAAAGGGGTTCATACTAATCTCCGAGGAGCATGGAAAGTGATGGCACGAGTCGTCATCTATACTACGAATTACTGTTCCTATTGCAGGGCCGCGAAGGCGTTGCTCCATGCCAAAAACATTTCCTTTGAAGAAGTCGACGTGACGGACAACCCGGAGCGCCGTGCCGAAATGGAAAAGCTATCGAATCGGCGGACGGTTCCTCAAATCTTCATCAACGGCGTTGCGGTGGGCGGGTTTGACGATATACGTCAGCTTGAATCAAGAGGTGAGCTGGATCGGTTGTTGGAGCAGGCGACGTGAACGCTCATGTGAGCGTGTCCAGGAGCCCTGTCGCGGACGTTGACCGCACGGCCCGGCCTCAAGCTAGTGTCATGTCGCCAAGGCTTTTTGACATCTAGATGTGCCACAGAGGCAGGCCTTCCGCCCGTAGCCAATAGGCCACTGTTTTGATGGCTCCCACGCTAACCCCGTCGAGCGAGTTTTCCCACGTTTGTGCCTAGGGAATCTTTTGGGCCTTGGGCTCGCGAATTCCAGTCCCACCGATGGGGGCCTGAAACTGTGCCGACTCGATGGTCAGGGAATTTCTGAGAGGTAACACCAGCGCCTTCGCTTCTTGCGAGGGCAAATTGACATCACGAATTGTCGGACAGCGTAGAAAACGCGAAATGAGGTGTGCTTGGCGTTGGAAGGCCTAAGGCAAGTTCGTCAATCGATCACGACACAGTCGCTCTGTTCTTGAAAGCATAGAATCCGGATTGGCGTGACCCCGAGCATGTGTTGCACGGAAAATTCAGCCCCGACGGCTCGAACCGTTCGTGTGCCCGAAAGCCGCAACCAACATCCGTTAGATAAGGCGGGGATGGCTCAGCGATGAACCGAGGAATAGGGCCAGAAATTGGAGGCGGCGAGCGGATTCGAACCGCTGCATCGAGGTTTTGCAGACCTCTCCCTTAACCACTTGGGTACGCCGCCCTCAAGTAACTGGTACCATGAACTTTCTGCGACTTGCAAGAACAGCAAGTATGATTGACAACCCGGGTTGAAACAAGTAATTAAAAAAACAGGTCACGGGGATTTTTTTAATGGCTACAACGATTACAGATGAGTGCATCAACTGCGGTGCATGCGAGCCGGAATGCCCAAATAACGCTATCAGTCAGGGCGAACCTATTTACGTTATCGACCCGCTCCTGTGCACCGAATGTGTGGGTTTTCATGATTACGAAGCGTGCGCCGCGGTGTGCCCGGTGGATTGTTGTGTCCCCGACCCGAACAACGTCGAAACGGAAGAGGTGTTGATTGCACGTGCCAAATCGTTGCACCCGGAAACGGATTTCGGGGAAAATTTTCAGTCAAGATTCCGTAAGGCTGACGCGGCACCGAGCGCGGCAACTGCTGAGGCCACGGCAACAACGGCAGCGCAAGCCGATGAGGTGAAAGCTCCGGCGAAAGAAGCACCGGTTGCGGCCACGGAAGCGGCTGCGACAGCGAAGCCGGTAGCTGAGGCTGAGCCGGCCGCTCCGGAGTCTACGCCCAAGGCTGACGCGGTACCGAGCGCGGCAACTGCTGAGGCCACGGCAACAACGGCAGCGCAAGCCGATGAGGTGAAAGCTCCGGCGAAAGAAGCGCCGGTTGCGCCGCCGAAGCCAGCCACGGATACGGCTGCGACAACGGAGCCGGCAGCCAAGCCGGCCGCTGCACAGGCCGAGGCGGCCCTGGGCGCGGCAAAAGCGGAGAGCCAGCCCGATGCAGCGCAGCCCGCGGCGAAGGAAGCCCCGGTTGCGTCGCCGAAGCCAGCCACGGAAGCGGCTGCGACAACGGAGCCGGCAGCCAAGCCGGCCGCTGTGCGGCCTGCGCCGCAAGCGAAGGCAGAAGCCAAGCCTAAAAAAACTTTTCCCGATGAACTGCCCGTGAAGTTTGAGGAATTGGAAAGCCAGTACCGAGGCAGTGGTTCGCTGGCGAAGGGAGCGCGTGGTTGGCTGATATTGCTTCTGCAACCGGTTCTCGGCTCGCTGCCGCATGAAACCAAGAAAAGGTTTGAGGTCGCTGTTCAGAACCCTCTGTTCTTCAGCACGGCTGGCAGCACAGGGCTCAATATATTAGCCAACGTGATGGTTTATCCGCTCGTGGGGCTTGTGCTTGCGGCGATTCTGAAGGGTCCTGCCATTATTTTTAGCCAGGAAAGCAACATCTTTCTTTTCACGGGAATGATCGTGGCCACCGCCGAAGCCGTGTTGCGGCTCAGGGACGGAATTTTTCACGTCAAGCCACCCGAGGAGATCAAATTTCCCGCCTCCCTTTATGGGGCCTTGTTCGGCTGGGTCTTGGAACCGGTATTGGCAAAACAAGCCGGTCTCCTTCGAGAGTCGCCCATTCCGGTAGACGGGTTCTACTCGAAAGGTTTTGTCGACAAGCTTGAACGCGAGCGGCGCTACGGGAACGTCTACACGGTCGAAGATCGAGGCGGAGCATTTTTCCTGCAGTTGGAGTTTCCTCGGTGGATCCCTGATATCGGACTGCCGGCTCGATCACAAATGCCGGACGAAATGCCTGATTACGATTACGATCTGGCGCTCAAGGACGGTCAATTCATTGTGAAGGGAAAATGCACAGACGAACAAGTTCGGAAAATCTCGTCCAGTGTTGGCGCCTTTCCTCCCGAATTTACAACGGTTATTCCATTACATGAAAAGGTTGTTGGTTTTGCTCACCAATTCGAAAACAAGCTGCTGAAAGTTATTCTCCTGAAGGAGAAGAGCAGCCGTTAGGAGAAAGATCATCAACAACAAAAAGAGCGTGCGCGAGCCGTCTTATTGGAAACCACAGGAGAGCCAATCCTCCTGTGGTTTTTTTATGGCTAAAGAGGGGATGGTTTTGCGGTCCATGACGGCTGCGGATCTAAATCAAGTCATGGCGATCGAAAAAACTTCTTTTCGATTTCCGTGGAGCGCTGGGTTTTTTCTCGAAGAACTACAGGCGGAATATGCCCGATCCCTCCTCGTTGAAATTGAGGGCAGAGTGGTCGGCTACGTTCTTTTCTGGTGTTTACCCGATGAAGTCGATATCCATAACGTGGCGGTGCATAGCGACTTTCGCCGGCGGGGAATCGGCCGCATTCTCGTGGGTCACGCCGTGGAGCAGGCACGGCGTTGGGGATCGGTTCGAGTAACACTTGAAGTTCGGAAGTCAAACGTGCAGGCACAAAGGCTTTATGAATCCCTCGGGTTTTTGGTGACAGGAGTTCGCAAAGGCTATTACGCGGATGACGGGGAAGACGCTTTAACCATGGCACTAGCGTTGAGTCAGTGAGAATTGATTTTTTCCTGCGCTGATGCGATGGAAAGCGACCTCGACGGTGGGAGAACGAGAACTCGATACTTAATGTCTAAATTGCTGAAAAGATTTCCATTTTGTCGGGCACCTCTTGACGGATCAATTTTTCATAGTGTATAGTTATGGGTGGTGCACGGAATAAATAGCTTCGACCAATCAGTGCAGTCTCCCGCGTATGATGGGGGCGAGGGTGATACGTCGCCTTACGAGTGCTTGACGCATGCGTTGGCGTGTCAGCGATTCGTCTCACCAAGTGCACTTCAGCCCAGACTTTTCCCTTCCGGTTCTGCTGTAACAAGTCAATCCCGGCTCGTTTTTGAACCAAAGCGCAACAGCGATCGTTTACGAGGAGGTCAATATGTTTAAGGTTGGTGAGAAGGTAGTTTATCCCGCTCATGGCGTGGGTGAGATCGAGGCCATCCGTAGCCATGTCATTTCCGGGACGGAAAAAAAGTTTTATATGTTAAGAATCTTGGAAACCGATATGAAGATCATGATCCCAATCGATAATGTCGATTCCGTTGGTTTGCGTAAAGTTATCGATCGCGCGATGGTTTCGAAGGTTTACAAGGTTTTGCGCCAGAAGAGAGTGGTGACGGACCAGCAAACTTGGAACCGGCGCTATCGCGAGTATACGGAAAAAATCAAGACCGGCTCGATTCTCGAGATCGCCCAGGTGCTGCGTGACCTCTTTGTTCTGAAGGGCGACAAGGAGCTTTCCTTCGGCGAGAGAAAAATGTTGGACACCGCACGCAATTTGCTCGTGAAAGAGCTGTCCATTGCGCGCGCCCATTCAGAAGAAAAAATTCTCGAAGAGTTACGCCATATATTTACACACTAGCCATTTGGGTGTCCGAACGCCATGCAGTCAGAGCCGAGAGTGAATCTCTCGGCTCTTTTGTTTATTGGGTAACTGTCGTGAACGCAACAGCCATCATCGTGGCGGCGGGCGAGAGTAGGAGGATGGGGGGGGTGGTCTCAAAGATCTTCCTTCCTATTGCCGGGCGGGCAATGCTGCTTCGCACGCTGGACCGAGTCTTCGGCAGCACAAGTGTCGACAGGGTCATTTTGGTCGTTGCGGGCAAAGATCTCCTGCGATGTGACGCGCTGCTTGAAGCCGACGGTCACCTGAGGGATCGACCATGGATGCTGCAATCTGGCGGCTCGAGTCGCCAGGAGTCGGTTTATCGGGGGTTGCAAAGGCTCGACCCGGATTGCGAGTTGGTCGTAATCCACGACGGAGCCCGGCCATTTGTGACTCCTGCGCTGATCGATCGTTGCGTTGAGGCCGCCCAGACAAGCGCGGCGGTCGTGGTGGGGGTGCCCGTGAGGGACACGATCAAGGTCGTCGCCAAAAATCGTCAGATCGTTGCCACGCCGGCAAGAGACTCGTTGTGGGAAATCCAGACGCCGCAAGTGTTTCGCCGGAGTCTCATCGTTGAGGCCCATGAATGGGCGTCGCGCGAAGGATTCCATGCGACCGATGATGCAATGTTAATTGAACACAAGGGCGCTCCGGTCTTTGTCTTGGATGGCGAACGAACCAATATTAAAATCACCATGCCGGAGGATTTAATCTTCGCGGAGGCCCTGGTTGGACAGGGCCGAATTTCCTAGACGGGTTTGGCGCGCAGACCTTCGTTCATACTCCCGGTGCGGTATCCTTGGAGATCAAGACTCACATAGTGAAACCCAATTTCTTTGAACTTCTGTACGACGGACTTTCTTATCTCCGGATCAAAAAAACGGGCGATTTCTTCTTGGGCCAATTCAATCCGCGCGAGATCACCGTGGTAGCGAACACGAAACTCGCGAAAGCAGAGTTCTCGCAGGAACATCTCACTGGCGGCGATTTTGCGCAGCCGCTCAACGGTGATTTCTGTTCCGTAGGGGAAACGCGACGAAAGGCATGGGCTGGAAGGTTTGTCCCTGGTGGGTAAGTCGAGATCTCGGCTGTAGCGGCGGATATCATCTTTCGTCATCTCAGCTTCCACCAACGGATGTCGAACCCCCCATTTTTCCGCGCCCTTGAGGCCCGGCCGGTGGTCTCTTAAGTCGTCAAGGTTCGTACCGTCGATAATCACGTCAAGCCCCAGCTGATCCGCCTCAATCCTGCAGATCCGGTAAAGCTCATCCTTGCAAAAGAAACATCGATTTGCAGGATTCTGGACGAAGGATGGATTGGCGAGTTCGTGCGAGTCAAGGATGATATGACGGCAGCCGAAGGTCGCGGTTAACTTTTTCGCAAACTCAAGCTCGCCCGGCGGGGACGTCGGTGAGGTGGCGGTGAGCGCGATGGCCCGTTCGCCCAGAACTGAATGGGCCACCTTGAGCAGAAATGTCGAGTCCACGCCAGCCGAGAAAGCGACCAAGACGCCGTGG
>JBFJNS010000176.1:0-6172 GCA_041618055.1 Binatia bacterium | reverse complement strand
CCTTTTCGTTCTTGTGCCCACGGGCTCCAGTCCCACCTCTGTGGAGCCTGAAACTGTGCCGGGTGGGCTGTCAAGAGACTTTTGGGACACTACACTAGCTCAATCACCTCCAAGCGCGTGCTCAGGGTTTTCCCTCATTGCCCTGGACATTGCGCCCAAGGTGCAGTAATGGGAAATCGAATACGGTTACGAAAGGAGCGCACATGAGCACTTTGATCACAGGTTTAGGACTCGTCGGTACCGCCTACGCGCAGCTTGCGCTTAAATACGGTGAGACCATCGTTTTTTATGATGTGGCCCCACGCAAAGACTTTCTGGCAAGCAAACTGGGATCAGCCAACGTGACCGTCGTACAGGGCGATGTGAGGGACTTGCCAACCCTCATTGAAACGATCCAGAAGTACAAGGTTAAAACCGTGATTCACACCGCCGGGCTGATCGGCGGCAAGGTGGCCCGCCCTATCTATACCGGTCTTCAGATCAATGTCATGGGAACTATAAACGTCGCCGAGGCGGTGCGTCTTACGGGCGTCAAGCGATTGGTCCAGATCAGCACCTTCGGCGTCTACGACCGGCGTGGCGGCGAACCGGCACCCCTCGACGAGAGCTTTCACCGTGGCCCGGGCGAGGCCTACGGTAATTCCAAGGTGGCAAAGGAACTCATGGTAGAGGCATACCAACGTCTCTACGGATTCGAGCTGATCGTTCTTCGTCTTGCCAACGTTTACGGCGTCGGGCACTTTGCCGGAGGCTCCGGGGGCGGCGAAATGGTGCAGAACATGCTGCAAACGGGCCTCAAAGGTGGCGTGGCAACAATCCCCCAGGAATCCGCACGGGACTTCGAATATATCTACTACAAGGATTTGGGCCACGCGTTGGACAAGGCCGCCACGAGGCCTCTTTCTGCGCCCGTCACCCTGAACATCGGGACGGGGGTCGTTGTCAAGTTTGATGACTTGGTCGCCTTGGTGCAAAAATTATTGCCCAAGCTGCAAGTTGAGATCATACCCGGGACCAAGCCGCGCTCCGCTAAACAGCCGATGCTCATTACCAAGGCCAAGCAAGTGCTGGATTGGGAGCCGGAGTATGACTTGGAAGCCGGTTTCAAGGACTACATCGAGGAACTCAAGGCGCTTGCCTAGCCGATGGATGAATGCGAGCTATCTCCTGGATTGGATCGAGTTTGTGACCGCGCCTTACGGACTCGCCACGGGATTCAGCAAAGCCCGGGTCACAGCTCGATTTTCCCTCTTCTGCCGCTCTTGTACCCTTGATAGCGGATCGCGCTGCCGTCGGTCTCGAAAATGACGGCGCCGTCCTCGTCTGTGCGGAAGATCTCGACGCCGGCGTCGCGGTAGCGCTCGACCACCTCATCGCGGCGCCGCGCATGACCCGTCGGCGCCGCCATCGAGAAGACCGCGGCCTTGGGGCGCACCGCAGCGATGAACTCCGCCGTATTGGAGCTTGCGCTGCCATGACGCGGTACCTTGACAATGGCGCTACGCAGATCCTCGCCCATGGTCTGTAACAACCGCTCATCGCGCCTGTCAATATCGCCAGCGAAAAGAAACCGGACTTTGCCAAATTCCAGCCGGAGCACAACCGAGGTCTCCTCCGCTTTGTCGTGCGGGGCATAAAGGACACACATTTTAACGCCATCAATAGTACGGCAGGGCTCCCCGTTGCTGAGCGTGATGCGCTTTGGTTTTGTTCTTTCTAGAGCCTCTTCGAGATCGTCAAAACGCGCCGTCCGACCTCGCGTCGGTCCGGACCAAAATTCCGACGGCGCAAACTCGTTCAAGATGCTGCGCATTCCTCCGTAGTGATCGACCCGGGGATGGCTCAACAGGAGGTAATCGACTTTGAGGATCTTTCGCGCTCGCAGAAAGGGGGCGACGATTCCTTCTCCGGTATCAAAATCACCCACCGCTGTGCCGCCGGCATCGATGAGCAGCACTTTTGAACCGGGAAGTTCAACGACGGCCGCATCGCCGTTGCCCACATTGAGATGCGTGACGCGCAACTCCGTGCGCATCCGGCGCTCGCTCCACCAAAAGCCAGCAGCCGCCGCCAGCAGCAAAGTCGCCAAGCCGGCAGCGCCGAGTGCATAACGATTTTTTCCCACAAGCAAAAGCGCCAGGATCAGCAGATATATGCATACGATTTCCGCAAGATTGGGCGCGGGAACTCCGATATTGGCGAATGGCAAGCGAGCAAAGAAACCCACAAGCCAAATCGTCAACGCCAACGGCCATTCCGCGAGCCAGGCGAGTATGGACGCAAGTTGGGGAAGCATCAACGAGAGAAAGCCGATCAACAATCCAAGCGGGACCACGATGAAGCCAACCAAAGGGACGATCACGATGTTAGACAAGAAACCCGCCAGAGATAGATGGCCAAAGTAATGGGCGATGAGCGGCCCGGTGCCAATCGTACCCAGTATTGGAACCGCTAAATGCAAACCGACCTGCCGCACCTTGGGTCTTAGCCAACTCTGTTCTTGCGGTAAATGGGCTCTTGGCTGAATTGGGAACCAGCGTTGAATCTGCCGCATACCCCAGGCAATAAAAAACACCGCCACAAAGGAAAGCTGGAATGAAATATCCGCGATCACTCCGGGCCACACCATCGCAATCAGCAGCGCGGCGAACGTCAGGCTCGTCACGACTTCATCTTCACGATCGAGCAAAACCGCCAGCTCATAGACTCCAATCATGATTGCCGAACGAACCGTGGGCACCATCGCGCCGGCAAGCGCTGTGTAAAACACGACCGCCACGAAGGAACAGAAGGTCGCGATCTTGAGCAGATTCCAGCGCATCAAACAGTACAGGCTAAACGAGCAGCCCCAGCGCACCATCCAGAAGACCACTAACCCCAACATGGCCACATGTAGTCCGGAAATCGACAAGACGTGATTGACTCCCGCAGCTGTAAAGTCGGCGCGCACCTGCCTCGATATTTCGCCCATATCCCCCACGACCAGAGCCTTCGTCAGAGCGCCGCTTGCGGGAGAAAAGTTGCGCTCAAGGTAGCTCCGAATGCGGCGGCGCAGGCTTTCGACCAATCCGCGCACAGTGTCAGCCCCATTCGCCACCAACTCCACCTTCCCATCGCTTTCGAGAAACGCCGTGGCGTAGACGTCGCGGCGAGCGAGGTAGGTCGCGTAATCGAACCCGCCGGGGTTACCGCCATCGCGCGGCGCCTTGGGCCGAACGACGGTTCGAATGCGGTCGCCGTAGTGCCACTCCCGCTCAACGCGCCGCACACTGAGCAAGAGATTCCCTCGGACCTCCTCGGCGCCGGTGGGGTGCCAAATTCGCTCGCAGCGCAGCCACCATCGGCTTCGGTCGGGCAGCTTTTCGGGTTCATGGCTCAGCGTCCCTTCCAGGTAAAGTTCGGACTCCTCGCCCATTACCGAGCGAATATGATTGGGGCCAAATGCTGGAAACAGCGCCTGGCGGTGTCTCTGATATCCCAGGATAAATACCATCCCGCACACCACCACTAACAGCCCATATCGTCTCTTGAACAATACAAAGGGCAGCGTCAACAGCGCCAAGGAGAGCAAAATCGTCTGTGTCGAAATATCCCAACGAATCGCGGCGGCCGCCTGTCCGCCAAGCAGTGACCCCGTAACACAAAAGAGCCAGGCGGACGGTAGGCGAAGCGCTGGGTTCGACATCGCTGATGCGGCGCTTGCGGGCGGCATGTGAGCGCTTTCAGGGCAAGCCGGGATGCAGCAAGCGCCAGAGCTGGCCGGCGATTTTCTCGTTGATGGACGGGACCTTCAGCAGGTCTTCGAGGCACGCCTCTTCGATTCCCCGCATGCTGCCGAACGTACGCAACAGCGCCCTCTTGCGCGCGGCGCCTATTCCGGGAATACGCTCGAGAGTGGAATAGAGGGTCTGTTTCGAACGCAATTGC
Source organism: Binatia bacterium (assembly GCA_041618055.1). Lineage (GTDB taxonomy): Bacteria > Desulfobacterota > Binatia > UBA9968 > UBA9968 > JBFJNS01. The sequence goes on along the minus strand of JBFJNS010000176.1, from coordinate 2,245 downwards.
TTGTGATAGGTAATCGCAAACCGGTGTGCCTCGTCGCGCACGCGCTGCAGCAGGAAAAGCGCGTTGGAGTTGCGCTTGAGAATGACCGGATTACTCTGGCCGGGAATAAAGATTCTCTCCTCGGAGCGCTCGATCTCAGAGCTGCGGGCAGCCGCGTGAACGCGCATTTTGGCAAGGCCAACGGCATCGACGCCGTGAACACCTAGCTCCGCCATGGCGGCCAGCGCCATCGCGAGTTGACCCTTGCCGCCGTCCACGACCACCAAATCGGGAAGGTCCCCGCCGTCCTTGCTGCCCCCGAATCGGAGCCTCAAGACTTCCAGCATCATGCCGAAATCATCCCCGCCGGATGACGGGTCGATACTGCGGATGCGATAATGGCGGTAATGGGCCTTGTCCGGTTCGCCGTTGATGAATGTCGCCCGCGATCCCACCGCGTGCGCTCCGTGAATCATCGAGATATCAAAACACTCGATGCGCTGAGGATACTGTTTCAACCGCAGCTCAGACTGCAGCTCGCGCAGCATCGTTTCACGAGCTTTCTCCTGATCGTGTCTCTCGCCAAAACTCTGGCGCGCATTGTCTTCCGCCATCTCGACCAGGCGTCGCTTGTCCCCTCTTTGCGGGTTCAGCACAAGAACTTTCTTCCCCTTACGCTCGCTGAGATATTCCTCGCGCACGTCACCATCGTCCAGAGCGACGGGCACAAGAATCTCGTCGGGGATGAAGCGCGGACCCTGATAGAATTGATTTACCAGGGCGCCCATGATCTCCTCGTCGGGAAACTCGAGGTCGCCGAGGGAAAACGACTGATTGCCCGTGAGCTTCCCCTGACGCACGAATAGCACCTGAACCTCAATGAAGCCGCCCGCCCGATAGAGGCCGAAGATGTCCTGGTCCACTCCCCAGTGGGAGACCATGCGCTGCTTCTCCAGCGTCTGTTCCACGGCCTGCATTTGGTCGCGAATCTTCGCCGCTGCTTCGAACTCCAACGCCTCCGCCTTCTCCTGCATCCGCCGCTTCAACTCTGTCAATAATTGCTGTTGGCGGCCTTCGATGAACAAAACGGCTTGGCGCACCTGCTCTTGGTAGTCTTCGGCTCTCACGGGGAGGACACAAGGGGCCATGCATCGTTTGATCTGGTACTGCAAGCAGGGGCGGCTGCGGTTTCTGAAATTGTGGTCCGTGCAGTTGCGCAGTAAAAAGTGCTTTTCAATGATATCTACGGTTTCGCGCGCCGCAATCGCCGAAGAAAAAGGTCCGAAATAACGGCTGCCATCCTTGACGATTTTGCGCGTCGTCAATATCCGCGGCCAAGTGTGTTGGGTTGTCACCTTGATGCTCAAGTAGCTCTTGTCGTCCTTCAAGCGGATGTTGTACCGCGGTTTATATTGCTTGATTAGGTTGTTTTCGAGAATGAGGGCTTCCTTGTCATTGCTCGTGACCAGGGTTTCGACATCTTCGACCCTGCGGAGAAGAAACTGAACTTGCGACCGCTCGTCTGCGTGATTGAAATAGGCCCGCACGCGGGCGCGGAGATCTTTTGCCTTCCCCACGTAGATCACCTTGCCCGCTTGGTCGCGCATCAAGTAGACGCCCGGACGTGAAGGAAGAGCGGATAATTTCTCTTTGAGGAAAGACATCAGTTCACTCCGTTGGCATCCGTCTAACGCTTACGAAGGTTATCAGAGTTACCCTGAAACTAATATAACAAACGCTGGCGCGCCCCTGCCGGCCTGGCAACGGCTTCCCGGCCTATGAATACATTTTTTGCGAAAGGGAGAAATCAGCGAGTACGGAGCGTCGTACAAGACGGGCTCCCCAGAACCCCAACGCGGCCAAGAGCGACGCACATCTTTGGACTCGAGTGCACATTTTTAGCCGATTCTGCATCATTTTGGCTCAAATTTAATTATAAAATCAGCAACATACGCTCATCTTGTTTGGCACGCCTTTTGGAGTTTTCACTTCTGTTCGATAAGCCTAGAGGCTTATTTAGCGGCCAAAAAATGACGCAGGGCACGGAGTAAAACATGTTTGACGTTGATTCCTTACTCAAATTGGGTGTGTTCAACCAGCTAATTCCAATTTGGCAGGTCTTCTTTTTCATTGCGAGCTTATTACCTTTCCTCTTATGGAACCGGGTTAAGATTTGCCTGTTGATCACCTATCTATTTACCTATTATCTCGGCTTCATGGTGCAGTGGGGGGAGTACATTTCCACCACCGGCTCAATGCAGCCCTT
>JBFJNS010000175.1:0-6198 GCA_041618055.1 Binatia bacterium | reverse complement strand
CTGATTTCCGCGGCTCGGAGTGGTACAAGCGGCAGATGGTACGAGTTTTCGTAAACCGGGCGATCGCCCAGTTAAACGGCAGTGGGTCAGCCGGAAGGTGATGGAGTGGAGAACTTCGCGGTCGTAGGGCAATCGGTTTTTCGCAAAGACGGTCACCAGAAGGTCACCGGGCAGGCGCTCCACGTCGGCAATATCGAAATGCCCGGGATGCTTCACGTTGCGGTGTTGCGGAGCCCCTACGCCCACGCGCGCATCGTGCGCGTGGACAAGTCGAAGGCCGAAAATCTCCCCGGCGTTGCCGCCGTTCTGACGGGAGCCGATATCGCCAAGATGCCGGGCGTCGATCCCTATTTCGGACCGGCCTTTCGAGATCAGCCGATTTTGGCGGTCGACAAAGTCTGTTACGTCGGTGATCCGGTGATTGCCGTTGCTGCGCGAGACAAACGCACGGCCGAAGACGCCCTGCAGCTTGTCGAGGTGGAGTATGACCCGCTGCCGGCGGTACTCGATGTCCTCGCATCCATTCGGCCGGAATCACCGCTAGTTCATGAACAGCATCGACCGGCAAAGGCATTTGCGGATCTTGCCCACGTTAAAGCGGGGCAGCAATCCAATATTTGCTACCACTTTAAACTGCGCACCGGCGACGTGGACAGAGCGTTCGCCGAGGCCGACCAAGTTTTCGAAGACACATTCAGTTCACCGCCGGCACAGCATATGCCGTTGGAGCCTCATGTGACGCTGGTTTATCTGGACGAAAACCAACGCGTCAACGTCTGGAGCGCGAGCCAGACTCCGTCCTACGTTCGCACGGAGTTGTCGCAAACCTTCGGCATTCCGATGAACCGCATTCGCGTGCGTATCCCGTACCTTGGGGGCGGCTATGGAGCAAAACTCTATGCCAAGCTGGAGCCCTTGGTCACGGCGCTGGCCCTGATCACCAAGAAGCCCGTACGTTATGCGCTGACGCGGGAAGAGGAGTTTCTGACGATCACGAAGCACAAAGTGATCGCCAAGATCAAGTCCGCAGTCAAGAACGGGGTTATTACGGCTCGGAAATGCCAGGTTTATTGGGATACGGGAGCGTACGCAGAGATCGGGCCGCGGATCGTGCATAAGTCGGGCTATACGTCGGCCGGACCCTACCGGATTCCCAACGTTTGGATCGATTCCTATTGCGTCTATACGAACCACGTACCCGCCGGCGCCTTTCGGGGGTTTGGCGTGCCGCAGGTCATTTGGGCCTATGACTCGCAAATGGACATCATCGCGCGGGCCATCGGCGCGGACCCTTTTGAGTTCCGTATGAAACACGCCTTGGAGGAAGGCGAAAAGTTTGCAACGGGTACGCCCGTCAGATCCTTCGGTGTCAAACAATCGATTCAGGAAGCCGCCGATGCGGTCGGTTGGTCTAGGCCGAGGCCGGCGCAAGGCGGCACAAAACTACGAGGCAGAGGAATCGCTGCGGGGGTCAAGGCGGTGTTGACGCCGTCTATCTCGGGCGCCATCGTAATGATGAACGCGGACGGAACGGTCAATGTGTTGAGCAGCACCGTGGAGATGGGACAGGGCTCGGAAACCATGATGGGGCAGATCGTCGCCGAAGAACTGGGGGTGTCCTTCGATCAAGTGCATGTCGTCCAACCCGATACGGATATTACGCCCTATGACACCATCACCGCGGGCAGCCGATCCACCTATCATATGGGCAACGCCGTTCGCCTCGCTGCTGCGAAGGTCAAGGCCGAATTGTTTCAGGTTGTGGCAAAAAAACTGGAAGTGAACGCGGATGATTTGGTCGCCAGCGGCGGCCGGATCTATGTGGGCGGCTCCGAAGAACGCGGGCTGACGATCAGCCAAGCTTTTCTAGCCAAGTTCGGTAGCCTCGGCACGACGCTCACGGCGGAGGCCGTGTGCCAGCCAGAGGCGATCCCTATGGATCCGGAAACCGGCCAGTCTGAAAAGTGCACGGAGTACTGGTTCCCGTCTGCCACCTCCGTCGAAGTCGAGATCGATCCGGAGACAGGGCGAGTGCAGCTATTACAGTTTTACAGCGTAGGGGACACAGGAACGGCGATTAATCCGAGACACTGCGAACAGCAGTTGCTAGGCTCCGCCATTACACACTTGGGATTGTCGCTGTTTGAGGAAATGATTTTTGATGAGGGACAGCTCGTGAACGGGTCGCTGCTGGATTATCAAGTGGCATCGATTAAGGATTTGCCCGAGACCATACGGCCAATCATTGTCCAGGTGCCGCACGAGTCGGGTCCTTTCGGGGCCAAAGGGGTTGGTGAAACGGGCACGCTGACCGTGTCCGCGGCTATCGCCAATGCCATCCACGACGCCATCGGTATTCGAATTCGGGATTTGCCCATCACGCCGGAAAAGGTTCTTCGCGGCCTGGCGGAGCGACGGGGAGAAGTGCTGCCAAAGGATGACGCCCGATGAAACAAGAAATTACGCTTCGAATCAACGGCCGGGACGAAAATGTCACGGTTGAAGACGCGGACACTTTGCTCGAGGTGTTGCGCGACCGCTTCAAGCTGTGGAGTGTGCGGGAGGGGTGTGGCGTAGGAGCCTGCGGAACTTGTACCGTGTTGATGGATGGACGACCGGTCAGCTCATGTTTCTTACTGGCGGTGCGGGCGGTAGGGAAGGAAATCCTCACCATTGAAGGATTGAGTGAAGGCGAGCACTTGCACGACATTCAAGAGGCATTCGTTAACCATCGTGCCCTGCAGTGTGCTTACTGTACTCCCGGATTCGTCCTTGCCGTGAAAGCGCTTCTCGAGGAAATGCCTCACCCATCGGATGAACAAATCCGTGAATACCTCTCGGGTAATCTGTGCCGCTGCGGCGGCTATTCAGATATCCTGCGCGCCGTGCGCGCAGCCGAGGAGAAGATGCAACCTGGATAGGCGCATGGATCAAGTATTGGGACCATCGTCCCACATAACCTTTAACCGCACGATCACAAGCTCTCACAACCTGCTCAAGGCAGCATGGTTATTTCCTAAACAAAATTGTTCTTGTCGGGCAGTTAATTGTCCGAAGGGCTTTGTCTTAGGCTAACTCTCTTCCCCGCTCGAACGCTAAGTCCCCACAATCGTTGTGAAAATTGCTCTTTTTTTATGAGCAGCCGCTGGTTTCCCGCTGGCATACTATATGCACCGGCCTCCTAAGGCGAAAGCCGGCGAAATCCACTATGGAAGCAGCGCAGACTCTCGAATCAATACATTCCTTCGGGCGGCTTCCTGCTCTTGACCGGCTTTTCGACACGGCAAAGAAAACCACAGTCATCCAACTGCGCTGGCCGCTCGTCATTCTTTGCTCCTATTTGTTGCTGTTCTCTCCCCATCCCTCGTTGGCGGCCGGTTTCTTTTACGTCCTCCTTGGCTTTTACCTTCTAACGAACATAACGCTCTATTTTGTCGCCGACGATCTTTTCGCTCAACCTTACTTCTATGGTCCGATCCTTATTTTCGACACTCTTTTTATGGTCCTCGCCCTGGCGTTAAGCGGCGGAGCGACACCGGACTTCTACATTGCCTGTTTCATTACGCTATTGCTGAGCTGTGTGTGTGAAAGCACTCGGGGCTTGTTGATGGTGACGGCGTTCGCGCCGCTCGTCTACGCGTATGTGCTCTTCAATTCCCATGCCCATCAGGACCCCTCTGTCTATCTGCGCTTGCCATTTCCTTTCGTGATAGCGATTTTTTACGGTTATTTCGCACAGGTCGAGAGACTGCAAAAGAGGTTGAAAGACAAAGACGAAGAAACGGAGCGCGAACGACAGCTTGCAGGAGACATGTCTCGCTATCGTCATCGGCTTCAGGTAAGTCACGATATAGGGAAAACTGTAAATTCGACATTCGATTTCGAGCGGCTCTTGAATAAATTACTTGACCGGACGCTCGACCTTCTTCCGTACAAGGCAGCCTGTATCCATCTCATCGCCGATGACCTCTCCTTAAAGCCGGCGGTTTCTCGCCATGTCGTTGGCTCGGAAGCTGAAGCAGCGAACACGGCGCAGATTTTGGCTGAAAGGGTCGTGCAGACTCAAAGGCCTGTCATGCTCAACGATGTCGCAGCAGACCCTAGCGTCGCGAACCTGGAGCCGCTGTCGAAGCAAGGGAGGGTTGCTTATCTGGGTGTGCCGTTGAATGCTCATGGCGTTCTTCTCGGGGTGTTGGCATTTTTCACATCCTCGGAAGCGGATGCGGCCCGGGAGGATGTCGAATTCGTTGCGATGCTCGCCGACCAAGCGGCCAACGCAATTCAAAAGTGTCGTCTCTTCGAGAGGAGTCAACAACAGGAAGCAGAACTCAGGAACGCAAATAAAATAAAGGACGAGTTCCTGGGCGTGGTTTCCCACGAGTTGAAGACGCCTCTGAATGTGATTTCAGGCTATACCAACATGCTGATCGAAGGCATGATGGGCGAGATCAGTCCAATTCAGGAAAAAGCGCTCCAAACCATGTTAAGGCAATCCAAGGATCTCTACGCAATGATCAACAGCTTGCTGCAAGCAAGCAGCATCGATGCGGAAGCTCTCAAGCCGGATTACCATGAGACCAATTTCTGGGAGTTTCTTTACGAAATGAAATCCTATTACGATTACCCCCTGGCCAAGGATGTCCAGCTCATTTGGGACTTTCCTTCCGATTTGCCGAAACTCTACATCGACCGCGGTAAGCTTAAGCAAATTCTGCAAAACCTCATCAACAACGCTATAAAATTTACCGAAGCGGGAAGCGTGCGGGTCTCGGCGCGCTTTCTTGCAAGCAAAAACATGATGGAATGCAAAGTGGCCGATACGGGAATCGGCATGGCTAAAGAAGTGTTGCCGATGATCTTCGAAAAGTTTCGACAGGTTGACAGCTCGGAGTCACGAGCACATGGAGGTGCTGGAGTCGGGCTCTACATCGTCAAGAAGTTCAGCCAACTTTTAAAAGGCACGGTCGACGTTGAAAGCAGACCCGGCGTAGGCTCTACCTTCACCGTTCGGATTCCCTGCTTTCGACAAGACCCGTCGTTTGTACAGAAACAGTTGGTGTCCCCCATAGAGTTGGAATTGCCCGGGGGCAGAGTAGGATAGCTCCGCCTGGCGTTGAAGTATGTGGGCGGCTGCTGATTTCGCGGTGGTTTGATTTAGTAAGGAACGTCCGATAGAGCGCGGTTCTCCCGCCTCAAGTACATGCTGACCCAGAGATCGTAGAGATTGTCAGGCCGAAAAACGTCGATTTCTCGTTTTCCCTGTGCCGTTTCGACCACGATGCAAATTGACAAGTCGCGCCACGAAATACCCAACAAACGATGATTTCTCTGGCTAACCAGAGAGCCTAAAGTCCGGAGTAGTTGAGATAGGCTGTGGCCGTCGGTGAGACCGCTTGTTCCAAAGCGCTGCCGTTTCCCTAGTTCATCTATGCGTTCAAGATCTTGTGGCGAATATTCAATTAGAGAAGCACTCTGGGTTGTGGAAGACAACAATTCGTCTTCCCGGTCTGAGCTTTGACCCTGATTCCCGCTTCTCAACCAATTTTGTATCCGCCTGTATCTCAGGCGCGACAGGGAGCGCCGGTCTGGTACTGCATCATCGGTGCGAGCCCAGATCACGTAAGATGTCCCTGTACATTCCAGGTTGAAAGTGGCAAAGGCGAGAGTCTCCAGCTGCTGGCCGATGACCCGCAGATGCCGACTATAATCCTGTGGATGGATCGGGGCGCCGTCAGATTCGTTACGGGTGGGGGGCATTGATGCAATGCCGCCAGCCTCACCGCCGCTCGACATCGATTCTGCCGCCTGCAAATATCGCTTGCGGAGAAGCGGGCTAAGCCGGCCGGCGCCTTGAAACACTGCATGTACCGGCAACTTGTAACCGCAGTTGAGACAAAAACTCGTGACCGAAAACTCGCTCGTCTTAACGAGCGGCCTCGATATGGAGTAGCCGAGATAATAGTTGCATTTGGGGCAACTGCGGGCGCGGTATTTGGTCATGATGTGCTAAGCCGCCTAGGACGCATTTTTAATGCGAAGTGGGGGAAATGTCAAGGGAAAGTGTGAGTGTGACTCCATATCTCAATTTTCTCATTTTTCCAAGTTTCAAATTTCTCATAATTGAAAATTCTTGGGACCATGAGCGTTGATTCCAAAGCGCGTGACAAAACCTTTGCCGGGCTTATCCCCGCGCGGCAT
>JBFJNS010000174.1:0-6202 GCA_041618055.1 Binatia bacterium | reverse complement strand
TTGCCAGAGGGGCGAAGGCAATCACTTCTTTCTCCCGGTCGGAGAACCCCCCCTGTTCGTGGCAGCCGTGACAAGACCCCACTATCGATTTTTTCTGTTGAATCAGTCCCGCCAGAAAACGCCCGTGATCGCTATCGGTGAACATGCGCTCTGCCTTGGTCGAAGCCAATACCGTACCGGCCCCATCGACAACATCGAGATAGACAGTTTGGCCTAGCCGGACGGATTCGATGAGGGAACTGAAACGAGGATTCCGCGGGTCGAGTTCCCCTCCGACCACTCCAATGGTATTCCCCCGCCAATCGCTAACAGGGATTGTCGCGATGACCCGCTGCATTCGCTCCAGCAGGAGATTTGAAATTTCCGGCCTGCCGGTTCTGAGCGCCGACTGAACAGGCTGGAGCGAAGAGAGATCGTCCCCCATTCTCGCTAAGCTATGAGGCTCGATCCATAGAAGCTTTCCTCGTTCGTCCAGCAAAAACACGCCTTCCGTGAAAAGGGATCGAAAATAAGCCTCTCGAAGCACCTCCCGCATGCCCTTAAGATCGCCACTCACGAGATGGCCGCGAAGGTTGAGCGAGGCTTCCTGTAATATCACCAAATTCGATTTCAAAGCTTGATCCACACTATTGGCCAGTGCCTTGGCGAGGTACAGGCGCTCGTTGAGCGCGCGATCCGAGATCTCGCGTGTCCCCCACATACTCGCCATCAGCAGGATGGTTGCCAAGGCTGCCATCCAGAGCCCCACCAGCAGTATGAGGCGTCGCCGCAGGCTCCTGCGTAGAAAACGAAGCGGATTCATCGATCACGAGGTTGGCGGTAGGTTCTCCGCCGGCGTGTTGCTTTGCTTTTCCTCAGGCCGTTGAGGGCCGTCCTGTATCAGCGAAGCGGCCATTGGCGTGCGTGCGTGACGAGCATGTTCCAAGGGATGTTCCTTGATCATCCGCTCCTCGCTGATTTTTCCGCTAAAAATACTCGCATCCATGGGAAAGACATCGGGATTCAAGTGAGCATTATAGATATGCCAGATCAACACCACTAGGAACGCCAACAGACCTTCATTTGAATGCGCGACCTGCGCCGCCGGGATCACCTCTCCCGGCAAGAAGTTCGTAAAGAAGATCGGGAAATAGAGGAGAAACCCTGTGACAATCATGACGACTCCGCCGAGCACCAATCCCCAGTATTCAAACTTCTGCCGATAATCGTAACGACCGAACTGGGCTTGTTCCTCAGAAATGCCCAGATAGTAGCGGAGGGTCACGATGGCGTCCGAAAAATCCTTCTTCGACGGCACCATCGTGATATCGAGCCGCTTCATGGCAGCCAGCGTCAACCCCACGATCATGTGTTCGGCCGCAAACAAAGTGAAAAGGATACCCGACATGCGATGAATCCACCGTATCCGATCAATGCCCCCCAATTGAACCGTAAGCCACTGGGCCCATGCGGAATCGAAGTACTTCTGCGGAAAACCTGTAAGTGCGAGAAGGAGAAAGAGCAGCATGATGACGAGATGCTCGAGCCGTTGCCTGGCGCTGAACCGTATCAAATATCGCTCGCTAGCATGTGCCATGTGACTACCTCGAAACCACAAGCCTCCATATGTGGAGCAGAATCTGAAGCGCTAGGCCGATAATGACAAACGGAATGAATATCTTATAGAAAAGCTTCACATAGTAGACCAGAGACGCCTTTTGAGGACTGGGCTCATAGTGCGACAGCCAGGCTGCCGGGAAATTGGCCGTCGCCGTCGGATGGCACTTCTGGCAAACCTTCAGCAAGTTCTCTTTCATCACGGAGGAGTTTGGATCTTTTGTGGCCAAGATGTCATGGACTCCGTGACAATCCGTGCACACGGCCGTGAAGATCGCGGGCGAAGCTTTTTCTTGACGATAAAAAGAAGCCGTTACGCCGTGAAAATCCTTCAGATAGGTTCCCATGACGGCGGTCGAGAGCCGGTATTTTTTCATGAGTTTTTCATCGGTATGGCAGCGGGCGCAGAGATCGGGGGATTTCAGGTGGAAAGAAGCCTTGCGGGGATCTTCGATATCGTGCGACCGGTGGCAATCTGTGCAGGCGGGGACATCGGTGTTGCCGCCCTCGGCTAGCGCTTTCCCATGGACGCTGCCGGCGTAGCGATCGTAAATTTCCTTGTGACAGCGAGCACAGGTTTCGGAAATTTTTGATTTCGGAACGCGGGGCCGAGCCACATAGTGGGCGCCGTGGCAATCGATACAGAGGGGCGCCCTTAAGTCACCTTTCGCCAACAACGCATAGTGAACGCTATCGAGGGACTTCGTATAGTTGTCAAAATGACACCCTTTACAGCTCTCGTAATAGGCCAATGTAAATTCGCGCAAATTTTTGAATTTTCTCGTCGGATGCGGATAAGCTTTGATGTCGCTGTGGCAATTCGTACAACTGAGTTTCTTGCCATGGACCGAAGCTTCAAATCTCAGCGCGTCCACATAAAGGGAGCGTTTCTCGCCGCTCGGCAACACAATCTCGAATGACTCCTGAGAGTGGCAACCGAGACAAGACTGAACATCCGCAGAAAGTTCCCCGCCCCACACAGTCATAGGCCGGAGCAGGAAAAAGGCGAGAAGACTGCTGTAAAGAACGCCCCTCACCCAGTCGTTGCTTTTGGATATGGTTTTCATTCGGTCCAAAAAGCCAGCATAGTTAGGGCAAACAACAAAAATCCGCAGGCGACGACGCTGAATCCAATGAGCTTGCCAAGGTTAGTGAGCCACAGAGGCGGAGCGCCAACTTCCATTGCGTGCAAGCGGTTTTCGGCCAAGAGTCTCTCGTATTCCGCCGGCCGTTCCTCCTCAAGTTCGCGCTCGCTCACGCGTCCTGTGAATATAACCAGATCGATGGGGAACTTCTCCGGCCGCAGATGACTGTTAAAAAAATGGATCGTAAAGATGAACCATACGGCCAAGAGCGCCTCGTCCGCGTGGATCAGCAATGCTATGTTGAAAAACCATCCCGGCAAGAAACTGCCAAAAAAAGATGAAAACCACATGACGTAGCCCGAAGTGCCGATGATGGCCATTCCCCAGAACACGGCCCAATAGTCAAATTTCTCCCAATAGGTGTAACGCCCAAACCGGGGCCGGGACCCCAATCCGAAAAACCAGCGGAAGTGCTGCATCATTTCAATGAGATCATTCAGCTGGGGAACCAGTGAATCAGGCCCAAAAAACACACCGACCTCTCGGCGGATAAAGCCTTGGCGAAAGATGTTGGCAACATGGATCAAAAAACAAAGCGTCATGATCAGCGCAAAGGCCTTGTGGAAAAAAAGAATCGCGCCGAACCCGCCTATCGCCGTTGCCAGGTCATGTGCCCAAGCGGCCTGGTTGAATCTGAGTGGCATGCCGGTCGCGGCCAGACCCAGAAAGCTGCCCATCAGAAAACCGTGCAGAAGACGATGCGAAAGGTCGAACCGCCAAAAATACCTATGAGTCGCATTACGGTTCTCTTCTCTCATCGTCCTTCCCTTTGCTGAAAATACTAATCTCCTTCACCGTTTTCCGGGGAACGCCTCCGGCGCCAAACCTCAATGGAAGATCGCAGCAGCCAGAGAACTCCGTGAAGCCCGAAGAAAATAAAAACTCCCGCCAGAAGCCAATGCATAAAAACAGCGGCGTAGTACAGGCTGGGGTTTCGATCTTTATCGCTCGGATCGGCATGCGGCGAGAAAAGAACAAAACTAGGGCTCGCCTTCGGGTGGCACTTCTGGCAGGTCGGAACCAGGTTGGCGGGGCCCACGGAGGATTTGGGATCGCTTGTCGCACGAATGGAATGAGAACCGTGGCAATCCGAGCAGCGCGCGACCCGCGTGAAGCCCAAAGACGTAACCTGGCCGTGAAAGGTGTCCCGATAGGTTCGTAAAGATTCGCGATGGCAGGTGCCGCATTCCCGCACGATGTCCAGCTTCCACGCCGGCGCCTCCACCCTGCGGATTTCATGAGCGTGATGGCAATCGGTACACACCGGAGCGAACGGGTTCTCGTTCTTCACCCCTTTGCCGTGCACGCTGTCAAAGTAGACAGACAGAACTCCTGCATGACAAGCGCCGCACGTCGAAGGAATCTGGAACCTGGAAACTTTCGAACGTTCATCTATCCTGGGTCTGATGTCATGGGACCCATGGCAGCTTCCGCAGTGCGCTGAAACGAGCAAGCCGCTCTTGCTCAACGCTCGGCCATGAATGGAATCCATGTAGAGCTGATAAGCATTGGCTACGGGAATGTTGTGCTTTTTCGCCAGCGCCGGGTCGCCGTGACAAGTGCCGCAGGTGTAGGGGAGTTGCAGCGGATAGACTTTCGATTGCGGATGATTCGCCCGCATGATGTCATGCTTTCCATGACAGTCGCTGCAAGTGGCCGCGTCGCCGTCGCCGTTGTGCGTGGCGCGGCCATGCACGCTGCCGTCGTACACCTTAGCCACTTCAGCGTGACAAAGCGCGCACTGCACCGGCTTGAGCGTGGGAGCATGAGGAACTTGTGAGGCGTCGCTATGGCACGCCGTGCAACCCAGAGGGCCGTGCACTGATTTAGAGATCGTCTGTGGATCGAGAGATAAGGAAATTTTCTTACCTTCGCGCTCCTTTTCCAGACCCGGCATTCCATGACAGGACAAACACGCATCGTTGGAAGGTGCGGCCGCGCCAAACACCCCGCTGGCAAGGACAAGAATAGATGCGAAAGCCAATAACGCGATCAAAGCCTGGTTGTTTCGTAGAGCCATAAATACCCGGAGTGCGACCATGGTTATTATCTTGGCCGAATCACGCTACTTTCCATCCCATAGTGTCTAACCGTAAATTGGGTGACCAGATGGAAGACTTGAGCCAGCGAAAGGAAAAAACTGTTGCAAAACAGACCCGCAAGCGCCAACACCACCCCGCCAACTTGAATATCATTTTCCGCCCCACGACCGATCGCAACACCGTTCAGAGTAGGTTCGTGATCCTGAGCGCCCTAAACCGAAGGCATGATAACCAGGACGGGAATCATGACCCCTGGATTGCGTGACAACCTTCGCGTCATGCGAACTAACCCAACCCACGCCTCTCCGAAGCGGTGAAAATACCCTCCTTTCGTTCGCTGTCTCCATGCGCAATTGGCATGCCATCGAGTCTAAAATGCAACAACTCGCAGCCTTGATTCCCAGTTGTTGTAACTTATTGTTTCTCCGCAGATTTTGTTTCAGTTAATCAGAAATGGAAATCTGCGCATGGCGGTATCAAAAATAAACTTCGCATAGCTGACAAATTTTTATTGCGACAATTCGCCTTTCTGCCGAAGACTTTTCCCCACACCCTTCGGGGCCGAGAAATAGAAAATGATTCGCGGGCAAAAAAAAGGGGGGCATTGCCCCCCTTTCGATTCTCCATAATTCGCCAAGCTATTTTTTTGGCACATGACACTTGGCGCAGTCTTTTGCGTCCTTAACGCCGAATGCCTTTTTCCCATTGTGGCATTCGCCGCAGAACTTCCCCGCATTCAAGTCGGCCATCTTCATCTTGGGTGAAGCATCGCCTTTCTTCATCTCGAACAGCTTTGGGTTCATGTGACAGGCCGGACATTGGAGCTTCTTGTCCGTCACGTGCACTTTATGGCTAAAGGGCACGGGCGTTTGCGGCTTGGTGTCCTCATAGTTGAAATCAGGCGGCACCTGCGCAGATGCATACTGCCCGCCGGCCCACAGACCGACCACAAAAACCACCAGCAACCCCGCCAGCGATGCCAAAAACCTATTGTTCATATCCTTTCCTCCTTAAAATTTTGTATTCACAACTTAGACGAAAAAAAATGAAAAAACTACAAGCCAACAGCACACCTTTTGGCGATTATTTTGTCGGGCTGACGGTATATCCCAGATAGGTCAAAATAATTATATACACAATCAGAATAATTCCAAAGAGCGGGGCAAACCGAGTCGATTGGCCCAGGCCCGCACGCCAGTCCAGGAAAGGCATAATAACGAGCACCACGCCGACGGCGCCAAAGGCCAGAACCCCGAGCAACTCTCCCTCAATGCCCAAGATATGAGCCGGCAGGTATTTGAGGGTCTGGAACATAGCCATGAAATACCACTCCGGCTTGATGCCCGCAGGCGCAGGCTGAAACGGATCGGCCTTCTTGCCCAATTCAGCCGGGAAATAGGCCGCCAGCGCCGCCAGGAC
>JBFJNS010000173.1:0-6232 GCA_041618055.1 Binatia bacterium | reverse complement strand
TGCCTCTCCATGCACCGGCCATCGAAGTCCGCTAAGAGGTAGAGACAGTTTGTCTTCGCAACGGATGGTTTCCCCAGGCTCCTCGAGTAACCTATCTGCTGCGGAATTCGGGCTGGCTCGTTCTCAAGCCGGCGGTGGCCTGTGCCACTGATGTCTCGGGCAAGCGAGTTACGTCTTGGCCTCGCGCAAAACCTGTGCGGCATCTTCGGGGGCAACGGTGTTGATATAATAGCCGGAGCCCCACTCAAAACCAGCGATGCCCGTTGTCCTGGGCATGATCTCGATGTGCCAGTGATAGTGTTCGCTGCTCGGTTTATGGAAGGGAGCCGAGTGAATGACGTAATTGAACGGTGCCTGGTCCAGGGACGAGTGAAGGCGGCGTAGCGTCTCCCGCAACGAGCGGGCGAGTGGGACAAGCTCGATATCCGAAAGACGGTCGAAAAACGCGGCATGCTTTTTCGGAAGTATCCAGGTTTCAAATGGAAAGCGCGGCGCGAATGGACAGCACACCACGAAATCGCCGTTCTCGCTTACCAGGCGCCGCCCCTCGCGGCGTTGTTCATCAATGATATCGCAGTATATGCAGTGTTGTGTCTTCCTGTGGTAGTGCTCTGCGGCTCGTACCTCGTCGCCGACCTCGCGCGGCACCATCGGCAAGGCTATCAGCTGCGAATGGACATGCTCCAGCGTCGCTCCGGCGGCGCCCCCCTGGTTTTTGTAGATCAAGACATGCTGCCAGCGCTTGTCCTCGCGCAGATGAACCATGCGATCGCGGCACGCTTGCAGGACGTTTTCGATCACCTCCTCATCAAGCTCGGCCATGTCCACGCAATGTTCAGGGCTCTCGATGATGACTTCGTGCGCGCCGATGCCGGTCATTGATTCGCAGAGACCTTCTCTCTGATGGGACAGGTCTCCTTCCCCGATGACAGCCGGGTATTTATTGGGAACGACTCGAATCTGCCATGCAGACGGATCGGCCCTGGTGGTCGGGCCCCGGTAGACGCAAATCTCCGGCGGGGTCATCGACTCGTTGCCGCGGCAGAAGGGGCAAGCCTCCGCATGGTTGACGTTTCCGGCGATGCGCGCAGGCTGAGGCCTCTTGCTTCGTTCTGCGGCAATGATGACCCAACGGTCGATGACGGGGTCTTTTCTGAATTCGGGCATGGGCACACGGCCGCCTTCAAAACCGTTATTGTGCTAGCGGCTAACTCGAAGGTGACGGCTGAAAGTCCTTTGCGAAGAAATAGATTTCAGACGATCCTTTACGGCTCGCATCCGGACGAGTGCGCTGGACGGATCGAAAACAGGATTGCAGTTCCGCCGAGAAAACTCGAATTTCTTCACCCACAAAGCTTTTGACGAGAAACTTTCCTTCGGGACGCAGCAGGCGGCTGGCGACCCGCAGAGCCATGCGGTTGAGTTCCAGGCATCGGGCTTCATCGGCGTCGCGGATCCCGCTTAACTTAGGCGCCAGGTCGGAAATGACGCAATCCGCAGGTCGACCAAGCCGTTCCTCGATGGCCTGCAGCGTCTTTTCGGCGGTGATATCGGCGCATATACAGACGACATTTTTCTGCGGCAGGCTTTCGATGGGCTGCACATCGACGCCCAGAACTTGTCCTTTAACACCGACGAATTCTGCGGCGACTTGCAACCATCCTCCGGGAGCGGCCCCGAGATCGATCACGATGTCACCAGGCCGGAAAATGCGAAAGCGCTGCTGCAGTTCAATCAATTTGTAAGATGCGCGCGATCGGTAGCCTTCGTGCTTCGCTTTCTTGTAGTACGGATCGCGCAGGGTGTATTTCATTGGAATGTCTTTAGGAGAGCTCTTCTCTCATCAGATAGGGACTAAACTGATCCGCAGTCTTCTCAAACCCGGCTATTCATCCGCTGTCCATGCCAAGCACGCCAGAAGAGTTGCTTGTGCCGAGGACATAGAAAAGACGATGGCGGGACCCGACAAGAAAATTCCGCGAGCAGAGTTCTTTGAATTGATTGCCATCAGTTTTGCCTACCCCGTTAGCTTCCCACAGGGACATAAAATATCATTGGCTTCGCCTCTTTAGGGAACAAAAAAGGCCCAGCCTATGTCACAGGCTGGGCCTGAGGCATGGCATATTGATTTCTCTACCGAGCTTTGACCTGAAACTCGACGCGGCGGTTCACGGCGTGGGCCCACGGCGTCGGCTGGTTGATCAGCGGCTTCGTTTCTCCTTGGCTCGCTGCGGAAATTCTCGACGGATCGATTCCCTGAGCTGCTAATTCCGCCATCACGGCCTGTGCTCGTCGCATTCCCAGGCGCTGGTTGTATTCATCGTTGCCGACATCGTCCGTGTGGCCTTCGATAACGACGGCGATTTCGTTTTTCTCTTTGAGCTTTTGAGCGGCGAGATAGACTTTGCCTTTGCCGAGATCCGTTAGCTCCGCCGAGTCGAAGCGAAAGGCAACGTCAGGCAAAACGATCTTTTCCACCGGGACCTCGACGATTTTTGGCACTTCCTTATAGACGATCTTTTCCACGGGGACGGGGACTTCGACGACCCTTACCTTCTCGGCGGCCGGGGGCTGAGCCGCTACCGGCTTCGAGGCCCGGGGTTCCTTCGGCGGAATCTTTCGGGGAGTGCCGAAGTCATAGGCAGGTTGGGGTTCCGCAAAGAGGGGTGGGTGCGGATTGTGACCAAAGACGTATTCAAGTTCAGGCGTCCCGCTGACCAGGATGTGCAAGGGCCGAAAAATCGTCCACTCCAGCAGAACAG
Organism: Binatia bacterium; assembly: GCA_041618055.1. Classification (GTDB taxonomy): domain Bacteria; phylum Desulfobacterota; class Binatia; order UBA9968; family UBA9968; genus JBFJNS01. Next base: position 3,470 of record JBFJNS010000173.1, on the reverse strand, counting down.
CCGCGGGATGAAGGACATAGGCGAGCACCCTCAAGGGATGGGACTGGCTGTCGTCGTAAGCGTCGCAGACTCCGCCCCAGGTCGGCGCAACTCTTTCGGGACAGCCTGAGAATTGCGACCGGGGATTGTCATTTTCGGCCGCTCCGGTGAAGTCCGGGCGAGGCAGAAGCATGGCACCCAACACAAACGATATAACCAGAAGTTTAGAAATCTTCATATTTGATCCCTTCTTCCTTCCTATGGTCGCCAATGCTGTAAATTTTAGGAGCTAATCCCGGAGTTGTCAAATTGTTAGAAACACTCGATGTACTTGTAAAATGGCGAAGTGTAGTTTAAGAGGATAAGAATTTTGCCGCACCGCGACGCACGGGATAAGCGATGGAGATACTCACTAGGGCGAGAGAAAAATGGCAGCAGGTGAGACAGACGGATTCAGTCTTGTGGCTGATTGCGCTCGGTCATGCTTTTACTCATTGGTGCCCCGCGACCTTTTACCTCATGTTGCCGTTTATCGTTAAGGAGCTGAATCTTTCCTACAGTCAGGCGGGATTTTTGATCACGATTCGGGCAGCCGCAAACCTCCTGGTCAACATCCCGTCTGGAATGCTGGTTGATTTGATCGGGCAGCGCGGCCTGCTCATGGCATTGGCGCTCATTTCTACGGGCGTTCCCTATTTCCTGGTCGGCATAAGCCACAGTTTTTTCTGGGTCGCTTTGTTCATGGCCTTCGTTGGCATCGGAAACTATCTCTGGCATCCTGCGGCTATTTCAACGCTTTCCGAGAGATACCCTGAGCGGCGTGGTTTTGCGATTGCTATTCATGCAATCGGGCCCAACATCGGAGAGAGCATGGCTCCTCTGCTGGTCGGCGTGCTGCTGCTCTATCTATCCTGGCGTTACGTTCTCTTTCTCAACCTTATCCCCGGCATCGTGATCGCAGTCATTCTGTGGAAATTCCTCTTCGGCAGGCTGCAAGGTCGCGCGGCGGTGAATCAAGGCCTGTCTTTCACAAAGTATCTAGCCGGCATGAAGACAATGGCGCAGAATCCGAGCATCTTGATGCTTGTCGCGGTCGCCGGAATGCGCTCGATGACACAACAGGGTCTGCACACGTTTCTCCCCATTTACCTCACGCACAGCCTGGGTCTCTCCAGCGCGGTGGCGGGTATTTATCTTGCAGTGACGCAGACTGCCGGCATGATCGGCACGCCGATTGCCGGAACTATTTCGGATCGCAGCGGAAGGAAGAGAGTCCTCACGGCCGGCTTGGCTTCGACCAGCGTTGTCCTTTGCGTTCTTGCCTATTTTCAAATGACTTGGCTGTTTGTCACAGCGCTCGCATTCCTGGGCTTTTTTCTCTACGCGGTTAGGCCCGTCATCTGGGCCTGGGTTTTGGATCTCGGTCCAAAGGAATTGGGCGGGAGCATGGTGAGTTTCTTTTCGGCCTCCCAATCGTTGCTAAGCTCTTTGTCCCCCGTGATCTGTGGTTTCATCGCGGATCGTTGGGGTGTTGTGACAGCCTTTTATTTTCTCGCCGGGACAATTCTGTTGGCCAATTTTATTGTCCTTGCCATTCCGGAAGTTAGACGGGAAGCTGAGACAGTCTTGAACGCGCCCGCGCAGACCGGGTAATCTTCTTTCATAAACAAAATCAAGACGGCCACAAGATGAGCGTGCGAATTGCGAACGGGGGACGAGTCGTGTGGGTCGCGCTCATGCGGCCGCCCTTGAACATAGCGTAACGGGTTTTTTTGTAGAAACGGAAGCTGCAGCGGAGTCATCGCTGATTTCAACCCTTGCCGAGCTCCAACCCTTTGCCCTGCTGCCAAAGCTGACAGGGTTCACTCAGATTTCAAATACACCGCCGTTCTGTTACCTTATTCCTCTAATGGCTGAGTTCGAGATCAAAGTCACTACTGATCCGGGCGAGATCGAAAAGGCGCAGAGGTTGAGATTCGAAGTCTTCAACCTGGAGATGCATAAAGGTCTCCAAGATTCTTACGAGCGGGGCTTGGATAGCGATCCCTTCGATCCATTTTGCGAGCATTTGATCGTGTGCGAACGCAACACGGGCGCCGTGGTGGGAACATACCGCCTGCTGCGCGGCGCGCAAGCGCGCAAACACATCGGTTTTTATTCCGAGAGAGAGTTCGATCTGACGAAGATCAAGAACCTCAATGGAGAATTGCTGGAGTTGGGCCGGTCCTGTGCGCGTAAGGATTTTCGCGACAAAGCCTTGATACCCCTTATGTGGGATGCGATCGCCCAGCATGTCAAAAAGCACGGCGTCAGGTTTCTCTTTGGCTGCGGCAGCTTGTACACCACGGACATCAATGAGGTGAGCCCGCTTTTTTCCCTGCTCAAAAGCCGCTACTATGCGTCGGAACAGTACCGGGTATCTCCCGTGGCCGAGTGCAGTTTGGAGGGGTTGCAGGATGACGTCAAGATCGAGGACGAGCAAGCTCTGTTTCAGAAGTTGCCCAGCCTGATCAAAGGATACTTGCGACTGGGCGCGTTGGTTTGTGGCCCTCCCGCGCTGGACAAGGAGTTCGGGACGACCGATATTTTCTTGCTGCTCGATTTCAGCAGCTTGCAGATTGAGTTTCTCAGGCGCCTCGGTCTCGAAGGGACAAAGGTGGACGATGCGTTGGCTTAGGTTGACCGCATTTCTTTCTATTTGGGCATTTTTCTTTGGCTTGATTGGGCTGGTCCATGTTTGGATGACGGTCCTCAGACTTCCTGGCCGGTGGAAGATCATCAGCAGATTAACGCGCAATTTTACGTTGTTGTTGAGGATGGTGCTCAATATCAAGGTCATCGTGCTGGGGGATGAGGGGCAATTGGAACGGGGCGGCTATGTCGTTATTGCCAACCATGTCGGATACTTGGATGGGATCGTTCTCGGCAGCATTTTCCCCATCATATTCGTGTCGAAGAAAGAGGTGAAAAGCTGGCCCGTGATCGGCCAGTGGACGACGCTTTGCGGCACCATCTTCATCGACCGCCAGCAAAAGGGCAAAGTCAGTTCCGTCGTCGATGAAATGAGAGCGAAGCTAAACCAGGGAGCCAATATTCTGCTGTTTCCCGAAGGAACTTCCACGAACGGTGAACAAATGTTACCCTTTCAGACCGCGCCGCTGGCGGCCCCTTTGCGCAATCGGTCGATCATCGTCCCGGTGACCATCGCTTACAAGAGTGTTGACGAACAACCCGTGACGGCTGCCACTCGGGATCTGGTCTGCTGGTACGGGGACATGGATTTCATCACACACTTCTGGAAGCTACTGGGGATTGGAAGTATCGAGGTCCTGGTCACCATCCAGCCGAAGATCGAATGTTTTCGCTATCAAGATACGGCGGCGGGGCGGAAGAAATTGGCCGAAGATTGCTACAACCGGGTCATCGGAAGACCCTCGGCCGCGGATTCCGCTGAGGACGACGAAGATGTCAGGGGCGCGCAAAACCCGCGG
>JBFJNS010000172.1:0-6266 GCA_041618055.1 Binatia bacterium | reverse complement strand
CAGCGAGTTCGCGGCGCGCCTGATAGATCTTTTTGCCGATACCGCTCCGTTGCAACATCGGCCTGACCATGATTTCGGCGCCGTAGAGCGTCCGGCCGTTCGTCGAGTCGTGATTCGTAAACATGCCGTTGGCCGTAAACGAGTTCCAATCCATCGCGGCGTGATAATCGTCCCACAGGATCACGAGACAGGCAGCCATGCCGACCACTTGTTCGGTGCTCGTCTCAACGGCAACGAATTGGCCTTCCGGAAAGACATTGAGGTGCGATTGGATTTGCGTCGCGTTCCACGGGGGGCTCTCGGGATAGACCTCCCGGCACAACGCCGCGATGCCCTCCATGTCCTCCATCCTGGTATTGCGCACCTCAAATCTCGGACGCCGGTGGCTCATAGTTTAAACTCCTGAAGCGTTGCCAGGACCTCCGCCGTATGGCGACTGTCGTGGAGCGGCAGCACCGTCCCCGACGAGCGCGAATCTAGAATCGTGGTCAGATTGAGTTCACCGATGACCATCATCTCCGTATTAATGTTTCCCTCAGCCAGTATTCCGTCCCGCGAAAACGGGAAATCGCTTGGCGTCAGAATGGCCGCCTGCCCATAGTTCAAGGACACCGCGGGCACAGCGGGAATGGAACCGACGGTGTGCGAAGTGATGACGTATAGCTGATTTTCAATCGCGCGGGCCTGGGCACAGTAGCGCACGCGCAGCATCCCTTGGCGGTCGTCGGTGCAGCTTGGAACCAGGAGAATATGGACGCCGGCGCGGGCAGCGGCGCGGGCAATCTCCGGAAATTCGACATCGTAACAGATGGCGATCGCAACCTTGCCGAAGCTCGTTTCAAATGTCCGCAGGCGCGTCGTGGGGCTAATTTTCCAGTCTTCGCTCTCAAAACGCGTCATGTGGATCTTCCCTTGGACCCCGAACTCCCCCGAGGGAGCAAAGATATAGCAATCGTTGTAGACCTTGTCCGTCTTGGGATCGAGTACGGGAATGGTGCCCGCGACGACATAGAGGTGATTCTTCTTGGCCAATCCCGACATCATTTCGACGAACCGGGGCACCTGAGCCGCCAAGTCCCGAATCTGTTCGCGAATCGGCCGCTTGACATTACCCAGCGTCAGCAGCTGTACGGTGAAGTATTCCGGGAAAACCATCAAGTGGCAGTCATAGTCGCTCGCCGTCTCGACCAGCGCCCCCACCTGATCGTGGAATTGGTCGAAGGTTTGCACGGGGCGAATAAAGTACTGTAAAGAGGCTACACGAATCCGTTCCACTTCTACTCCCAAGAGCGACCCCTCCTCATATTACTTCTTTTCCTGAAACTCAAATGTTATATTTACGGTCTCGCCCGCGCCGAGCCGGACCTTTTGCGACTGTGTCCCCAAAGTCTCGTGCCATACCTCGAGGGTATGCTCACCGGCCGGCACCTCGCTCAGCTTGAAAGTTCCGTCGCCTTCGCTGACGTCGAAAGACCCATGCTCGGTCACGACGATCCACCCGCTCATCCAGGCGTGTACGTCGCAGCGAACGGGGATCCTCTCCGGTTTTGCAAAGGTCTCGGTAATTTCCTTCAAGTACTTCGGTTGCGCTCGATTGAATGGTGAATTGACTTTACTCAGCGTGTGCACATTATGCAGAATGCCGTCGCTGTTTTTGATTTTCACCGTGGTTCCCGCGGGAATGGCCAGCACATGCGGGACGTATTCGCATTTGACCTGATCGAGGACGGCTTCTTTCACGGCCGCCGCTTTTCCTCCGCCCGGTCCGGCGATTTGCACGATGGCGTTTTTTACTTCCCCCTGGCTCCCGACGATGAGCGTCGGATCCGGCTTCGATGTCCCGCACACCTCCGTGTCTTTGGCGACCGACAGCTTCGCGGGAGTGTGGCTGCCCTTGTAGACGACCTTGCCCATTATCGTGCCTTGACCCGGCGTTGCTGTCGGTTGAGCACGTTGATCTGCCGGCATGGTGTCAGTCGCTACCGGCGCAGTCTCCTTCGCCGGTGCGGGCTCTTCCCGTTCCTTCGAACAGCTCAAGAGAAGCTGAGCAAAGGCAAACCATATAAACCACAAAAGTGTTATCTTCTTCATCTTCTTCTCTCCCTCTCAGTAGCATACCGTGTCGCGTCGCACACGCAAGCCAGGCGACATCGATGTATCTGGAGAAATAGTCTTGGTCGTGATTTCGCACACCGTAAAATCCACGTTCATTAAGACTGCTCCTCCTCACATCCTCACAGGAGGGAAAGAGCAAACTAATTCCTGTGCGGCGTCGTCATCAAAATCAAAGAAAACAGTTAAGGATCTAATTAGCCGGCGCAAGCGTCGCTGCAACCACCCAATGCCCCGCTACCAATGCCGCTCCACAAGTTGAATGCAGAACCTGAGCGTCGTCTCCGCCCCGATCGGAGGGACATGCCCGGCGCCTGCGCGCAGCCGCGTGCGTGACCTGTGCATTTCCCGCAGTCGCGTGGCGTCCGAGGGCTCGATCAGTTTCATTTCCACCGCCTCCTCCGCCAGGTCGGGAAGGCTGCGCGCCGACCAAGCCGTCTCATCCATGCGCGCTGCAAGCCAATCCGCCATGGCTTGATCGCACAGCACGAAAACATCGGCAATCGAAAGGAACCCGGTCGTCCAGCCATTCAATGCGCGGCCGAGCGTGCGGATGGCCCGTCCTTCCGGTGAGTGGTGCCCCTTGACTCGCTCGATCTCGGCCAGATCGGCAAAAATCTTTTCGGGATCGCAAACCATTGCGCCTGAACTTAGTGCCTGATGAAACTTTATAGCATGGAACTCGCCCTAGCCGGAAACCGTCAGTACGAAGAAGCGGGTGTTTCCCCGAGGAGATTTCATGTTTCTATTTGACAGGATAACGCTTCATTCCATATGGTAGGCGCAATCTCAGTAAACTTTTTTTTGGAGGTCATTCATGGAACCCCTTCCGCGTGGCGCGAATTTTCAGCGAGCGAAACTTCTATGGGAAATTGGGCTGCATATCGCCGGTGATCCCAACACACCCTACTATGGACCGCGCGATATGTGCATCTCCGTCGGCAGCGGTTCGGGCGAGAACTTCCGGCCATGGCTGCGTATGTCGACCGGCTCGCCGATTTTGGCCCATGCCGTCTGCCGCGGTGAGCTGGAAATGGCCATGGTCAATCCCTCCGGCTTTCTGACCCAGGCCTATCGCGGCACCGGTCTTTTCTCGGAACCGCTGCCGGTGCGCGTCCTGGCAAACTATCCATCCTGGGATCGCTATGTCCACCTCATCCATCCCCGCACCGGTTTGAAGTCGTTAGGCGAGATCAAAAAGAAGAAATACCCTCTCCGCCTCTCGATTCGCGAGGACAAGACGCACTCGACCCGCGTGCTGTTGGATCAGACCCTGGAGGTGTATGGCTTCACCTTGGCCGATCTTGAATCCTGGGGCGGGAGTCTCCAGCTCAACGGCGGGCCCGGCGACGAGCGCCGCATGAAGGCGCTTCACGACGGCACCATCGACGCCATTTTCGACGAAGGGCTTATCCTTTGGTTCGACGAAGCCCTTGCCGCCGGCATGCAGCCCGTTACGCTCGACGACTTTGCCTTTAAGAAGCTCGAAGCTATCGGCTGGCGCCGCGTCAACATCCCCAAGGGGCGTTACCCGCACCTCAAGGAAGATCACGAATGTCTCGACTACAGCGGCTGGCCGCTTTACACCCGCGCCTCTCTGCCGGACGAAGACGCCTACAAGGTCATTGACGCCATCAACGCGCGCAAAGACGAGATTTTCTGGGAGGAGGCCTTTACGGGGATCGGCCAACTAGGCCAGGATACGCCGGGAACACCCCTTGATGTTCCTCTTCATCCCGGCGCGGAGAAGTGGTACCGGGAGCACGGGGTCAAGGTTTGACGGGCTGTAATCACCGGCGTCGCGTTCGCAACTCTCGGACGTGAATGCTAAGTCACGGCGGCAAGAAGTTGCCGGTCCGACTTTCGAGCGTGAGATCTCTCCTCACTGTTTGACATTATGACTATAGCATGACTATATAATGGTTATGACTACAGTAAATGTAGCCACCTTGAAGGAGAAGCTGAGCTATTATCTTGGCTTGGTGAGGAAAGGGCAGGAAATCGTGGTGACGTCTCATCGCCATGAGGTCGCTCGCATTCTTCCTCCTTCCGCTGCGGATGCCAAAGTCATAGAACCCTCACGCCCCGTTGGGGATCTTAGGAAAATAAAGGGAGTCAAATCGCGGCGCTCTATATCCGCTGTGAACACGCTTCTCGAAGACCGTCGGCGCAGATGACGGTCTACATCGACACATCGGTGATTCTTCGCATTCTCTTCAGGGAACCGAATCCGGTTGAGCTTTGGGGCAAATGGATAAAGGCCTTTAGTAGCAACCTGTGGCGTGTCGAGGCTCTGCGGAATGTGGACCGGCTGCGGCTCTCCGGTGACCTTTCCGATGAGGACGTAGCCGATCTCGTAAGAGAAATCCGAGTTGTGGACGAAACGCTCGCCATCTACCCACTTACCGAGAGAATTTTGCAGCGCGCAAGCGAAACTTTCCCCACGGTCGTCGGAACGCTTGACGCGATACATCTGGCCACGGCCCTTGCCATACGGCAATTTGAGCCGCTTGATTTATTTTTAACCCACGACAGCCAGCTCGCTATCGCCGCTCGCAGCCTCGGCTTCACCGTTATTGGAGCAAGTTAGACTGCCGCACTCTTGCTTTCCTCGTTATCCGAGAAGCGAGCCGTAAAGTTAGCGGGCGCCCTGTTCGATTGCAAATGGCAAATTGAACATGCGAGCTTTGCAATCTGCGATTCCGAGCACAGCACGGATGAGGGCATCCTCAACACAGAGACCCATTGTCCGCGACCGGAGGGGATTGGTCCTTAATGGCCATGCGTAGCTAGCCCGGGCGAGTTTTTCCGACAGTCTACTGCCGCCGCATCCGCTTCATCATTTCCTCCATCTGCTTTTGCATTTGTTCCATTTGCTCTGTGCTCATTCCGCCAGCGGACGGGCCTCTGGGCATTTCCTGGCCAGGCCCCATGCCCACTGGAGGCCAGCCGGGCATGTCGGGCATCCGCTCATAGCCGGCGGGAATTTCGAAGAGGCCGGAATCCTGCCTTCCAATCTGGATGTTCGTATAGTCGATCTGAAAACGCTGGTTTTCCGAGGTACCTTCCATGCGGACAGGAACATTGTCCTTGGTCACCCAATGGTGGCCATCGAATCGGCTGCCGTCTTTTTGGCGCCCTTCAAATTTGTACTTCGTCGTCGCCATCCCGTTCACTCGCTCCGAGCCGAGCTTGGTCAACTTGACGTCGCCTTCTCGCATCCTGCCTTCGGGGTGATGGGTTCCGGGCTCGCCGCGGCTCTCCATATACATTTTTGCGCTCGGTATGAGTTGCCATGTTACACCTTTGTCCCGGCGCCAAATCATGACCGATTTTTCACCGTAGGCTACTAGCTCGCGCCTTTCCTTGTCGTTCGAGAAGTAAACCTTCCCGGTGAGAATCATCGGCTTGCCATCCGGATCCTTCCCCATATCCATCCGCACGTCGGCCGAATATCCGACTTTGGGATAGGGAAACTCAGCGGCGAATACCGAAGCGTCCAACAGAAAGATCATACAAATAACCAGCGGCACCCAGAAAAATCTATCCCGCTTCACGTCTTATCCTCCTGAAACTTTGGATTTTATTGGCGGCCGTTTCCGCCCCAGACTAGTCCATCGACCCAGAGCTTTGCTAACTCCAGGGCGTACGAGTCCGCTTGCCGTTGAGAGTCAAAGGTCGCCCTGCGCCGACCGAAGATGGGAATCCTTCCAATGCGCCTTCCCTTCTCGATGATCACCGTGGCTCTGGCAACCCACTTGCCGGATGGAAGCCTGTGCGAGACGAGCTCGATGCAATAGCCCTTATAAGATTTTTTTCTCATATTTGGACCAATAATCAAGAATCGAGTTCAGACGCTTCCGCTCCAAGATAAAAGGGTCAACGCAACGCCATTTTTTCGGACGATTCCGATTCCGCCGTTGGCGATACAGCCTCTCCCGCGCATCCTGTATTCTCACATGCGCGCGACCCGCGTCGGTGCCTTTCCATCGATCGACTCCTTCTCGCGGGGCTATCCTACCCGCTTTTCGATTCGATCGCACATCCGTCAAATTCTCAGGGCCTCTCTCCAGTCAATAGCGCGTAGTCCAATCGAATCAAGATCTATTACTCAAAAGCCCTAGCGGCGGACAATTGTGATGTGGAACCATTTT
>JBFJNS010000171.1:0-6359 GCA_041618055.1 Binatia bacterium | reverse complement strand
TACCTGAAGTTCGTTGAAAAAATGCAAATGATGGGCGCGACTCGAATCGAATTCAAATCCCCCTTTTTCCCCCTTTTTTAAAGGGTGGATTTTCTCTCTGGCATCTTAACCCCTCTTTGGCAAAGAGGGGAAGGGGAGATTTTCGGACGAAATGACGAATTTATACAGCGAACTTTGGTTCCAGGACACTAGCGTCCTGACCGGAGAATCCTCTGACTATGTGCCGGCGTGGCCAATGATGAATCAGCCAAAGGGGGAGTAGATGAACATCAACCATTTCGACGCCAAGAAAACGGCGATTTTGTTCTTTGACATCCTGAACGGTTATTACCATAGCGGCGACATCGCGGCCCAGGCGCGAATGAAGCCATGGGTCGATAATGCGGTGCGTTTGATGCAGGCTGGGCGAGCGACCGGAATTCCCATTTTCTTTGCCAAAGGAAACCATCGGCCCGACAATGCCACGTCAGCGCTGATTTTGACGGACACGAACAACTCCTTAAAGCCGTGGCCGAACGGAGAGGTGACCAAGGGGAAGATGCATGTGTTCGCAGGTGACAAGAGCTCGGACGTGATTCCCGAGCTCGATCCTCGGCCCGACGACTACTACATTCCCAAGTACCGCTGGAGTGCCTTTTTTCAAACCTACCTCGACTTGGCGCTGCGTGCGCGCGGCATCGATACGATAATCGTTTCCGGAGGATCAACGGATGTGGGCGTTACCTCGACCGTTTACTCCGGCCGGGACTTGGACTACAACATGATTATCGTCCGCGACGCCTGCGGCACGTCGCATGATCCGCGCGCACACGACATGTTGATGGATCTGGTCTTCCCGCGCATGGCGCGCGTACGCACGACGGACCAGGTTTTGGAATTGATCCAAAAGGCAAAACGGTGATAAACAATCACCATCGAGGTGTTCTTACCAGAGCTGGAACATCTGGACCAATTAAAACTCTTTGAACGTTTGAACATTTTCAATGACGGCAAACCTGTAAATCAACGATTGGAATCACCGGAACCGCTCCGGTAGCAACCGAAAGGGAAAAAGTTATGGCAACAAACGGGAATCCACCGGTTGGTGTGAGTCACAATATCAAGCAGATTGGCCGAACGGATCTTCCCGGCGGCGGGTCGGTTGTCGTGGAAAACGGTTACGCCTATGTCGGTCATATTGACCCGCCCTTCGGCACATCAATCGTCGATGTCAAAGATCCCAAACACCCCAAATTGGTCGCGCAGCTCGAAGTGCCGGAAGGCATTCATTCCCACAAAGTGCGTGTGAGTGGCGATATCATGCTCATCAACTACGAGCGCTACAAAACCAAGGCCGAGCCGCAGGCGGGCCTGAAGATCTTCGATATCTCGAACAAGTCCGAGCCCCGGGAGATCGCGTTCTTCAAAGCCCATGGCAAAGGCGTCCACCGCTTCACTTTCGATGGGCGCTACGCCTACATTTCCCCGACCCTGGAAGGCTACGTCGGCAACATCGCCATGATCCTGGATCTGAAGAATCCGGAAAGACCCGAGGAGGTTGGCCGCTGGTGGATGCCGGGGCAATGGACCAGCGGCGGCGAAACGCCGACATGGAAGGGAACCGACACGCGCTGTCACCATCCGATCCGGCGTGGCAACCGGCTTTACATCAGCTATTGGCACGGCGGTTTCGCGATTGTCGATATCTCGGATATGAGCAAGCCAAAAACGGTCAGCACGCTCGACTGGAGCCCGCCGTACCCTTGTCCGACGCATACGACATTGCCGATGGCGAATAAAATCATGGATCGCGATTTTATGATCGTGACGGACGAGGAGGTCGGCGAGAAGTTAAACGAGACTCACAATGCGTTTCTTTGGGTTGTCGATATCACCAGGGAAGATCTTCCGCTGCCGATCGCGACCTTCATCGTGCCCTTCGATGGCAAATCAACGCACCAATTCCGCTTCGGCGCGCACCAGCCGGCCGAGCAAGTTTACGGCAACACGCTTTACGTGACCTGGTTCGGCGGCGGTCTGCGTGCCGTCGATTTCTCCAATCCTTATATACCCAAGGAAGTCGGCTACTACATTCCGCAGCCCGGCACAGGCCAGAAAGTCGTCATGAGCAACGACGTCTTTCACGACAAGGACGGCACCCTTTATCTTATCGACCGCTACGATGGATTGGAGATCTTGGAAAGCCAGGTTTAAGCGTCGCTTAAACCGTTCAAACCGTTCCAATCGTTCAAGTCGTTGAGAGCCCGGAAGGTCCCATTTCCGAGTAGCAAAGACGGAGCGCGGCCAAGCCATTGATTTTGATCGGCAGGTCCCCCCATCTTTCTCTAATGTAGTCCATGACGTTTGTAGTGCGTTGCAGCCAGTAAATTGTCCTTATCTCTTCTTGACCGGTCCTTTTTCGGATTGAACCGCTTGAACGGTTTGAACGGCTTGAACTCTTTCGTATTTGTGAATCGATTCCACCCCGCTAGTCGCTTCCGATATTCCTGCGTTCCTCCAGCTCTTCCACGGTGCGCGGCCAGTCCCGCTTCAACAGTCGCGACAGCGAGCGGTCGGCAAGGAGCTTACCGCCGGTCTGGCAGCGCGCGCAGTAGTTCGTTTCGTTCTCGGCATGAACGATACGCTGCACGGGAGAACCGCACACAGGACAGGGCTCGCGGTACTTGCCGTGTACCGCCATATCGGCGCGAAAGGCCGTTACTTTCTCGGGAAACCTGGTTCCTCTTTGTTGGCGCAATCGCTCAATCCAATCCCGCAAAGTCGCCCGAGTCGCGTGATAGAGAGCCTCGATCTCTGGGTCCTTCATTGACTGCGTCAGGCGGACGGGGGAGAGGCGCGCGCGATGCAGAATTTCGTCGGAATAGGCGTTGCCGATGCCGCTGAAAAAATGAGGATCGGTCAGCGACCGCTTGAGCGTGTGGTTTTCCCTTGTCAGGGCCTGGCGAAAGTCATACAGATCCGCCTCGAGAACTTCCAGCCCTCCCGGGTCGTGCTCTCGGACCGCGGCTTCGCCGCGAACCAGGTACAGCGAGGCTCGTTTTTTAGTGCCGGCCTCCGTCAACAACAAGCTCCCTTTGGGGAAGTCGAGAGCAGCCTGACCGTACTTGCGGGCGATCCTGGCCCCCTTGGGTTTCCAGTGAAACCGCCCGGCAATCATCAGGTGAAAAATCAGAAAGAGCTTGTCGTCCAGTTCGAAGACGATACGTTTGCCGAGACGCTGGATTTCAAGGACCTTGCGCCCTTCAGCCGCGCTAAGAGGAGGAACAACGGAGCGGACGAGGAACGGGCTCCCGATGCGGATTTTCTGGATCGGCTGGTTGAGTATCCGTTCCGCGAGGGCTTCGATATACATGGTAATATCCGGAAGCTCGGGCATAGGACAGATCATTGCATCCGCGTCCTATGTACTCAAGACGATTAGGTCTGCCGTCATGAGAGATTCCCCTTCTCCCCGAAGTCGGACCGCCTCGAACTGAATTAAAAAGAGCCGCTGCCTGGAAATCGAAGCATAAGCCTGCCGTCAAACTCTTTGGGTCGCGGAAGAAATTAAGCCAAATTATTTCTCTTGAGTCAGTTCGGCACACTCCCGTATAGTACGGCCCGGGAGTCATTCGCGTTCAGGCGAAAAATCAGGGGAGATCTCGGAAAAACTGCGTTCAAGGTACAACCCGTTTTAAACTTTAAAACTGGAACCTTGAACGTCAAAACGCTGATCCCATGCCTGGAGGGTTGACCATCGAACTGCTGTGTGTAGTGAATGAGGCGGGAATCTGACTTGCTACCTATGTTAGCCTTAAAAGAACGCAGACAACAAATGATTCCGGAGGTTTTATGCCGCAGATGACAGGCAGTCAGGCTCTAGCGCGTTCCCTCGTGCGCGAGGGAGTGGAAGCCATCTTCGCCCTGCCGGGAGCCCAGATCATGGGAATTTTCGACGCGCTTTACGAGCACTCCGACATTCGCCTGGTAACCGTGCGTCACGAACAAACGACCACGTTCATGGCCGATGGCTATGCGCGAGTGAAGGGCAAACCCGGTGTTGCATTGGTCGTCCCGGGCCCCGGCGTGCAGAATGCCTCGGCAGGTATGAGCACCGCTTACTCCGCCTCGTCGCCCGTTTTGCTCCTGGCCGGGCAGATTGACAGTGGCATGATCGGGAAGGACAAGGGTGCTCTGCATGAACTAAACGATCAATTGGACATCGTGCGCCCCGTCACGAAGTGGTGCACACGGATTTTGAATGTCCGGGATATCCCTCTTGCCATCCACGAGGCCTTTAGGCAGATGACGACTGGCCGTCCGCGTCCCACCGAAGTCGAAATCCCACCCGATGTGCTGGCCTCCAGCGCAGAGGTCGAACTGTTGGGGGCTCAACATAATCCATCTCTCGCGCCTGACCCGCACCAGGTGAGCCAGGCGTCTAAAATACTGCGCTCGGCCAAAAAACCGCTGATCTGGGCCGGCGGTGGGGTGATTCTGGCCGATGCCAGCAACGAGTTGACCGGCTTGGCGGAATGGTTGGGCGCGCCTGTGGCCACGACGGCAGAAGGTAAAGGGGCGATACCTGAGGACCATTCGCTGGCGCTAGGTGCAAGCTATCACGGCATGGGCGGTCCGGCGGGTGCCGCGCCCAAGGCGGATGTGCTCCTGGCGGTAGGCACACGGTTTAGCCGCCAGATGACGGGTGCCACGAAACCTTTGGCGAACCAGCGCTTGATTCATATCGACGCCGACGCGGACGTGATCGGCAAGAATTTTCCTGCGGAAATCGCCATCGTCGCTGATGCGAAGACCGCGCTGCGCAATCTACTCGAGGAGCTGCGCAAGGAAGAGGCGCCGGCACCGCGATGGCCGGCGCTCGAGCTCGATACCATTCGCGAAGAGGCCCGGCGCGACCTGGAAAAACTTGCGCCCCTTCAGTGCGAAGTCATCGACCGGATGCGCAAGGCTCTCGACGATGACGCCATAGTGGTAAGCGGTGTTACCAACATCGGCTACTGGAGCCATTTCGCCTACCCCGTCAAGCATCCGCGGACGTATCTCACATCCTCATACGCCGCCACGTTGGGATTTGCTTTTCCAACAGCCCTGGGAGCGAAAATGGCGGCGCCGGATCGGACGGTGGTAAGCGTCTCTGGAGACGGTGGATTCATGTACGCTTTGCCGGAGTTGGCGACAGCCGCACAGTACGGTATTAACGTTATTGCCTTGGTCTTCGTCGATAATGCGTTTGGCGCCTTGCTAAGCGATCAAAGGACGCGCTATCGCGAACGGGTCATCGGAACTGAGCTTCATAATCCGAGCTTCGCTCAATTGGCCGAGCTTTTCGGAGCCAAAGGCATCCAAACAGAGCCGGACCGGCTTCAAGCAGCGCTCGAAGAAGCCCAGGAAAGCCGGCGTCCCACGGTGATCGAGGTGCCGATGCCCACATTGACGCCTCCCTTTCAAATTCATCGGCATGCCGCAAGGTGAAATGATATGAAAGAAGTACGTTTCGTCAATACGACATTCAGGGACGGCCACATGAGCCTGTGGGCGGAGAGCATGAAAACCGGGATGATACTTCCGGTTGCCTCGCTCGCGGACAAGGCCGGCTTCGTCGGGATGGAGCTGGTAGGCACCAGCATCTTTAAGAAGTGCGTCAGAGATCTGCGCGAGGATCCCTGGGAACGAATCCGTTTAGTGTCGCAAAAGGTGACTAGGACTCCGCTCGCCTCCATGCTGGCCCGTAGCATTTCTGCATTTCAGTTGACTCCGCGCTCGGTGCTGAAATTGTGGGTGGAGCGCTTGCGCGCGAATGGGATCAGGCGTCTGCAACTTATGGACCCGGCCAATGATATGGTATCCTTGGTGCCTTTCCTTTTGTCCTCCGCGCAAAATGCAGGACTTGAGGTCGTGCTCGCCGTGGTCTACTCGCTTTCCCCGAAGCATACCGACGAGTACTTTGCCCAGAAGGTTCAGGCCGCACAGGCGTTAAAGCCCGACAGGATTTACTTGAAGGATCCCGCGGGACTGTTAACTCCAGAGCGCATCCAAACCCTCGTTCCTGTCTTCCTGCAGAATGCCAACGGTATACCGGTGGAGCTTCACTCGCATTGTACGACGGGGCTTGCGCCGCTGTGCTATTTGGATGCCATCAAGCTGGGCATTGAGACCGTGCATACCGCCATCCCGCCCTTGGCTAACGGTTCTTCGAACCCATCGCTAACCAACGTTGTTGCTAACATCCGGGCGCTGGGCTATACGCCGGTCATCGACGAGAGCGTCATCAAACCCATTGAGGAGCACCTCACATCGATCGCAAAGCAGGAGGGATTCCCCATCGGCGCGCCGCTTGAATATGATTACTCCCAGTTTTT
>JBFJNS010000170.1:0-6369 GCA_041618055.1 Binatia bacterium | reverse complement strand
TATAGGTTAATTTTCAGCCTCCCTGCCACGGGTCGGGCTATTCGACATGCAAAAGTTCGGGAACGAAACACCCCACACGAGGCGTCTTTCCGCAAGACACACCAGTTCGAGAATCACGCCGAGAATATTCTCCTGCGGCCGGCCCAACGCTTCGACGCGCCAGGCCATGGCCGTTCAATTCCCCGATCCACTACATGGCGGGGAACTCCTTCCGGGGACAGAAATACGCGACGACCCGGAGCTATCGCAATGGGCCGGGTCCACGGCTTCAAAATAAAGACGACTTTGTCGGGAATCTCTCGCCGGCAGCCTTTCAGGAGCGATCTGAGATGTTCTAGCGCACTGCCTCCAATCTGCGTAAACAGAAGCATGTAACAAAGAGCTTGGTTTCGCAAGGCAATGACGCAATGGCCATCGAGCGACCGCGAATTCATAGTGATCGCCTCACTATCGCTTCACGCGCCAAAGACGTCTTTTTTGGCGCAACCACAAACCGAATTCGATTTTGACGACGAAAAACATTCACCGAGCGCAGAGGATCAAGGAATTTAGGTTCCCTGGCCCGCCCCTTCCGGGTGGCGTCCCGCATTCCGCCATAAGTCAGCTTGCACCACCGGGCGTTTTGCACTAGTCTCCGCCCAGGCACAAGGCGCAAGGACTAGGAACGGATAGTAACGGCGTCAATATAGACTGAAGGAGGTTACACATGCAGCGATTAACTGCCACTTGGCTTTTTGTTCTGCTTCTCGTCGGATCCGCACAGAGCCAAACCGGCAAGCCGTCGTCTTTGGCTGATTTGGCGCCCTACACCGGCACCGATCGCGAGCAGTTACTGTTTGAAGGCGCGAAACGGGAAGGCAAACTCGTCTGGTACACGACGCTAGCCGCTGAGCAAAACAAACAAATCGCCAAGAACTTCGAGGCCAAATACCCGGGCGTAAGAGTTGAGACGTATCGAACGAATGCCACTGAGTTGATCCAGAGGGTTCTCACCGAGTCCAAGGCGAAACGCCATCTGGTGGACGCTATTGAGACAACGCTCCCGGGGTTGATGACCTTCCGCGACAGCCAGCTCCTGATGCCTTACACTTCGCCGCATCTGGCAAAATATTCGGAAGACTCCAAGGAAGATGCTCCGAAGAAGCTCGTTTATTGGACCATAGACCGTGAATCCTTCGTCGGTCTTGGGTACAACAAGAACCTTCTGGGCGCAGCCGACATTCCCAAAAATTTTGACGGCCTGCTAAAACCGAGTCTCAAGAACAAAATGGCTATGGCCGGCGGCTCCACGGGGGCGCGAACCATCGGCGCCATGCTCAAGGCAAAGGGCGAAGGTTACGTGATGAGATTGAAGGAACAGAACATGAGGCTGCACATGATTGCTGCCAGCGCCTTGACCCAGCTTGTGGCCGCTGGGGAAGTGATAGTTTCGCCAAGCCAGTTTTACAGTGCCACCCATGTTGCCATCGCCAAAGGCGCCCCGTTGGTTTGGGCTCCGTTGGACCTGGTGATCGTGAGCGGCGGCGGGGCTGCCGTGTACGCTCACGCCCCCCGCCCCCATGCAGCGCTTCTCTTCGTCGATTTCCTGATAAGCGCCGAGGGACAGAAATTATATGAAGACCTCTACTTCGGCACCGCGCAAAAGGATTACGGGTTCAAGCGCTGGTATCCTGAAAAAGGCTTGACCGTCGATCAATACGAAAAGGAACAAGAAAAGTGGGATAAAATGCTCTTGGAAATCACCCAGAAGTAAGTTGGGAACGTCGGGAGCGCTGTGCGGTGAAGAGCTGGTACAGGGCAATCCTTTTGAGCCCGAGTCAGTCGTTTAAATGGCCGCAATCGGTTACCGATTTTTCTCGCTGGCTTTTCTTTCTCGCCGGCATCCTGATCGCCTACCTGGTCGTACCGCCACTGTTTTTTATCGTATCAACAAGCCTCCTTGTTGAGCGAGGGCCGGCTGTCGGCAGCATAACCCTGAGCCACTATGCCGGCATCGTTTCCTCTGTATCTGACTTCAGAACGCTCCTGTGGAACTCCTTCGTTTTCTCTATAGGGAGCGCCCTGGGAGCCTTGGTATTGGGCACCTCCATCGCTTGGCTCGCGGAACGGACAAACGCGCCCTGCCGCAGTCTCGCCTACATCCTTGCCCTTGTCTCCTTCGGCATTCCGGGAATCGTCAAAGTGATTGGATGGATCCTTCTTCTCGGCCCCACCGCCGGTCTAATCAATGTGGCCTTCAAGAACCTGACCGGAATCGCTCCGCTCTTCGACCTCTTTTCCATGCCCGGGATGATTCTTGTTGAAGCCGTTGTATGGGCGCCTGTGGTTTTTCTCCTTATGGCGACGCCGTTTCGATCGATGGATCCAGCGCTTGAAGAAGTCGCCGTAGTCGCGGGAAGCAGCAACTGGCAAGTGTTCAAACGGATAACCCTCCCCCTTGCCTTGCCGAGCGTGCTCGCCGTCTTGATCTTGACGCTCATCCGAGCTTTCGAGTCCTTTGAGATTCCGGCGCTCATCGGCCTTCCGGCCAGGATCGAGGTACTCACAACCAAGATTTACCTGCAGATTAGAGGGGGATTCCTCCCAAGGTATGGGCAAGCAAGCGCCTATTCCATCATCCTTATCGGATTAGTAGCCCCAGCTCTGTTCTACTACCATCGCGTCACGGGACACAGTCACCGCTTCGCCACGGTTACCGGGAAAGGATACCGGCCTCGGAGAATCGATCTGGGCTGGTGGCGCTGGCCGGCTGGCTTTCTCCTTCTTGCGTTGCCCCTCCTCCAAGTGCTGCCGCTCATTGCCCTTGCTTGGGCCTCTTTGCTTCCCTATATGCAGCCCATTTCCGAAAACGCAGTGGCGCTTGCTTCGTTGGCGAACTACCGGACCGCTTTCTACGATCCCACGATCATCACGGCAATATTCAACAGCCTTACGGTCAGCATTACGTCTGCCACGGCTACGGTGCTGCTTGCCTTCGTTGCCGCGTGGGTCGTCGTGCGGACGAACATCCGAGGCCGCTGGGCACTGGACCAGTTAGCCATGGTCCCTCTGGTTTTGCCCGGTTTGGTGTTGGGCGTTGCCGTGCTGCAGGTCTACTTGACAATGCCGTTGCCGGTATACGGAACCATCTGGATCATGTTCTTTGCGTTCGTTACCAATTTCTTACCCTATGGAATTCGCTTCAGCCACGCGGGGCTTCTGAGCATCCACCGTGAGTTGGAGGAATGCTCGGCCGTGTGCGGCGCCAAATGGGGCCAGACCGCTTGGAAAGTTCTATTTCCGCTGATGATCCCCGCCTTGTTTGCCGCCTGGATTTATATTTTTCTAATCACGATAAGGCATCTTTCGGTGCCGCTGCTGCTCTACAGCCCGGGATCCCAGGTTATTTCGGTCACCATCTGGGAACTCTGGGAGAATGGAAGAGTAGGCGAGCTCGCAGCTTTTAGCTTGGTCATCACTGCCGGCACAGTGCTCCTAGCCGCCCTTCTCAGACGTTTGTCGCAACACTACACCGTCGAGGTTTGAAGCCATTTCCTTTACCCTGAAGCGTCCCCGCGCTACGGGAGATTTCCATCGGCAGGGGAGCGGAGCAATGCGTCACGCAGATCCTTGACAGCGTCGGCGGTTCGGCGGGTTGGACGGGCGCGCTGGTGGATGGGAGTATTGTCGACCTCCGGTTTAATCTTCAAACACACGAAAACGGGCCCGGTCTCGTTTAGCACTCCGGCCGCCTGCTTGGCGAACTCCTCTAGGTCGTCGAAGGTATACGAGGCTCTGTAGCCTGCCTCCCGGGCCATGCCAGCGAAATGAAAGCGACCCGCGCCAGGCACCGGCTGCCCGCCCGTGATGGCATACACTCCGTTCTCTAGCACCATGTGGTAGAGATTTGCCGGGGCCTTGTTTGCGATCGTGACCAGGGACCCGAGATTCATGAGAAGCGATCCGTCGCCGTCCACGACGATGATTCTGCGCGCCGGCTGGGCGAGCGCCAGCCCAAAGGCCATAGAGGATGCCTTTCCCATTGCGCCGCCCACCGGGAGATCCAGTTCGGGGTTGCGCGATACTTGTCTCCAGATGCGGTTGCCCATCATCGTCGTGAACACCACTGCGCCGTCCCTCTCTCTTTCAACGACCCGCAACGCGTCGATTGCTGTTAGCATCATTGCCTCTTCTTTCCTTAGCGATTCTCCTCGCTTGGACCACCGGACACCTAGGTTTCAGCGTACTCGCTGCCGACGAGCACGGCGACGGGGCGATGGGTGCGCCGGGCTTGCGCAAAGGCAAAGGAGATGCGCTCCACGTCCTCATCGCTCTCTACCAGGTAGTAATCGATGCCCCACGTGTGGAGGATGGGTTCGGTGAAACGCGCGGCCGAGTCAACCGTAATGCCGTGTCGGGTCCACCCACGATAGCCGATCATCATCACCAGCGGCCACTCGACATCCAGGCCGATGCCGCGGATCGAGTCGCCGGACTCGAAGAGACCCGTGCTCTGGATGAGCACCACGGGGACCTTGCCGCCGATCCACAACCCCGCCGCGATGGGAATGCTTTCTCCCTCGCGGCAAACGGGTACAAGTTCCATGGACCCGTCTTGAACCAGCCGCTGGTACATGAAGTTTGTCTCGCTATCCGGTAACCAGACAAGGTGCGTGACGTCGTTCTTCTTGAGCTCTTGGAGAATGGTCGCGGGTCGCAACACTCCATTTCTCATGGGACTTCCTTTCTTACTCCGCCCGGGATGAGCAAGGCAGTTTGCTTATACTGTGGTGATTGGGGAATCGTCAAGTCGCGCAAGGCGCGCCGTCAAAACAGCGGCGAGAGCCGATGCGCGCACGTGAAAAAGGGCAACAATTAGCCTTGATCCGACAAAAACTCTCGACAGACAACTCACCGGCGAGGTCGGCGAGACCGCAAGCCGTGGGCACGCGAGCGTACAGGTTGGGCGCAGGCCCCGGCCGTCTGGAACATCACCCCAGGTGGGTTGCGGGGTGGCCCTCATGGCACTGTCCAATTGCCCACCGCGCAAGGGCTCGCGGGCCTGAGCCGCTCCGAATAAATGTCGGCTTGAGGTTGGGTTTTGCATGAACCCTTGAAATCGTTGACAGCCAGCGGCGATAAAAGTTATACGGCAGAGGCTTGTTGTTTGACTGCAATGCTTAAGAAAGCAAAGGGGGCAATCGTATGCTTGGCGGCCATGCAGTGGCTCAATGTCTTCGCAACGAAGGCGTGGGTCACGTCTTCTGCGTTCCGGGAGAGAGTTATATCGCAGTTCTCGACGGGCTCTGCGAGATGCCCGACGTCAAACTGATTTCCAACCGGCAGGAAGGCGGAGCTTGTTTCATGGCCGAGGGCTACGCCAAATCAACCCGGGAACCGGGAGTGTGCCTGGTGACGCGGGGACCGGGAGCTACCAATGCAAGCATTGCGGTCCACAGCGCAAAGTATGATTCCACGCCATTGGTCCTTCTCATCGGGCAGGTTGCGCGCAGCGCTCGTGGCCGAGAGGCCGGACAGGAAATCGACTACGGCCGCTTCTTCGGCAGCATCGCCAAGTGGGTGATCGAAATCAACGACCCGAGACATGTGCCCCGCGTCATGACGCGCGCCTTCCACCTCGCGCGCAGCGGCCGACCCGGGCCAGTGGTGGTTTCACTGCCGCGGGATATGCTCGAAGAGGACCGCGATATCGATATGATCGCTCCCTATCCTCCGACCATACCGAGTCCAGACCCCGCCTCCATCGAAGAGATGGTGGCGCGCATCAATGCGGCGAAGGCGCCCGTGGCGCTTGTCGGGTCGGGCACCCAGTATTCCGGCGCATGGCAAGAGCTAATCGATTTTTCCGAGAAGTTTCAGATTCCCGTCATCACTTCATATAAGCGCCAGGATGCCTTTCCAAACAGCCACCCCAACTATCTCGGCAACCTGTCGAGCGCAAGCAAAAATGTGCGCTCTCTGGTTTTGCAGGACGTCGACCTGCTGGTCGTTATCGGCTGCCGCCTCAACCAGCAGACAACGAGCGGCTTTTCTCTACCGCGACCGGGCCAGCCCTTTCTTCAGATCGACGCCGATGAGGAAAACATCGGGCAAAATGCCCGCCCCCAAGTCGGCATTGTTGCGGACGCCAAATCGGCACTCGCTCTCGCGCTGAAACATCCCCGCCCGCGCCCCAACGAGAGCCGCTCGGCCTGGATCGCCGAGCACCATAAGAATCAGAAGCGGCATGCTGTTCCTCCGCAGCGCCCCACGCGACATGTGTCGATGGAGCGCGTGATGGCGGACTTGAAAGCGACCTTGCCTTCGGACGCGATCACCGCGACGGATGCGGGAAGCTTCGGCCAATGGCCGCAGCGTTATTTGGAATTT
>JBFJNS010000169.1:0-6386 GCA_041618055.1 Binatia bacterium | reverse complement strand
TTTTAACGAGTTTAAGCTGAACGTAATGTTGCTCCGAATCTTAAGGACCCCGTAGCCCAAACCGACCAAGAGCGCTAAGGGTTAACGATAATGCTGATCGCCGATTTATCGATAGCGAGAAACATCCTCCCACCGTCGGTATTAATTCGAATCATCGGGCATAGCTTATGGGATGTTACGACAATCTCCTTGGCGCCGACTTGAACGCGATGATCGGTCAAACCGCCGCGGAAATCGCGGCTGGTCATGGATCCTTCCAGGACATTCATCGTTCCGTCGGGGAACCCTTCATTGCTAAGCTTGATTTCGCCGGTGCGGATGACGACTTTACACGCCGCTCCGGCGCTAGTGCGCTTGGGGGCCGGCGACACCAGCGTCGCGCCGTCGAAGTCCGGAATCTTCACCAGACATGTTTCGCCTTCAACCTGGATCACCTGGCCGTCCACCAGGGTTGAATGCCCGATAAAAGAGGCGACGAACGGATGCGCCGGCCGGTTGTAGATCTCATCTGGTGCGTCGTACTGCAAAACCTTACCAGCCTCCATTACGATGACCGCATCGGAGATGGTGAAAGCTTCTTCCTGATCATGGGTGACATAGAGCGCGCTGATTCCAACCTTCTTGATGAGTTTCTTTAGCTCAGTCCTCATTTCCTCTCTTAACTTTGCGTCCAAATTGCTCAACGGCTCGTCGAGTAAGATCAAGCGCGGCTCCAGAGCGAGGCTGCGCGCCAACGCGACTCTCTGCTGCTGCCCGCCGCTCAACTGCGACGGATAACGGTCCTCTCGCCCCTGCAACCCGACCAACTCCAGCGCCGACAAAACTCGGCGCCGGACCTCGTGGTCCGAGATTTTGCGCAGTCTCAGGCCGAAGGCGACGTTCTTGTACACGCTCATGTGAGGCCATAGCGCGTAGTTTTGAAAAACAAACCCGATGGCCCTCGCGTAGGGCGGCACGAGTATACCTTGCCCGATCGAGGTCTGGATTTTATCGGCGATGGAAATAGACCCCGTATCCGGTACCTCGAGGCCCGCAATAGATCTGAGCAGCGTCGTCTTGCCGCAGCCCGACGGGCCCAAGAAGGAGAGAATTCCCTTTTCGAACTCAAAACTAACTTGATCCAGAGCTCTGACGTCCTTATACGTCTTGCTCAGGTTTTCCACCTTTAAGATTGCCATATCAAGAATACCGCCGCTCTATGCACAAACTCCTATAAAAAGGGGCTCTGCAGGTTTCCATGTTGCCAACCGCGAAGGCGTCGAGGCCGCCGAGGCAATCGAATCAGGCCATTCACTTAAGGGAATCCTCCGCGCACTAATCAGCCCAAGGTCACTTTCTCTCCGTACTTGGGGATTTCCACCTTCCAGTTAAGCGTTTCTGAAATATGCTGCGCAAGAGCCGCCGAAGCCTTCGGTTCGCCGTGCACGACGTAAGTTTTACGCGGCGCCTCTTCGAAGCCCCGCAGCCAACGCATGATCTCCGCCTGATCCGCGTGCGCCGAGAAACCATCGATGGTCTTGATCTTGGCGCGAACGGAAACCACCTGGCCGAACATTTTCACTTCTTTCGCTCCCTGCTGAAGAACTTGGCCGCGGGTGCCTTCCGCCTGATAGCCTACAAATAGCACCGTCGTTTTGGGATCCGGCAGCCGCTGTCGCAAATGGTGAAGCACACGACCGCCGGTCGCCATTCCGCTTGAGGTTATCAGGACAAACGGCCCCTTGAGATTGTTAATCGCCTTGGACTCTTCCTGCGTTCTATGAATGAAGAACTGCTGGCTGCGCAGCGGGCAGCGTTCTTCGTCCGCTAGAAGCTGCATGTCGAGATCGTGCTCTTCGGTGTGATTGCAGTAAATCTCCGTCGCATTGATCCCCATCGGACTATCCACATGCAGGGGCACCGAGGGAATTTTGTTTTCGTCCTCCAGTTTTCGAATCGTGTAAATCAGCTCTTGCGTTCTCCCGATGGCGAAAGAAGGAATGATGAGACACCCGCTTTCATCCATAACTTCAGCAATGATTTGCGCCAGTTCGCCTTCCGGCGCGGGGGGATGGAGTCGATCGCCATACGTCGACTCGACCATGAGCCAATCCCCGCCAGTTACGGAGTCGGGATCTTTGAGAATGGGCCGCCTATAGCGACCCAGATCGCCGGAATCGACGAGGTACTTCTTGTGACTCCCCATGTCATACCCGATACGCGCAGCCGCGGCCCCTAGGATATGGCCGACGCGGGTAAAGCGCAGCCACATGCCGTCCCGGGGCATTTGGACCTCCTCACGGTTTTTCGTCGGTCGCAGCAAGCGCAGCGCCCTTGTCGCATCTTCGACCGTGTACAAGGGCAAGGCTGGCTTATGCTTGGAGTATCCCTTCTTATTTGCGTAACGGGCCTCCTCCTCCTGCAGATAGGCCGCATCGAGCAGCATAACTTTCAGCAAATCACACGTCGCCGGTGTGGCGTATACGGGGCCGCTGTATCCCTGCGCCACCAGCCGAGGCAAATAACCCGAGTGATCGATGTGCGCATGTGTAAGAACAATGCTGCTTAGTTTTTCCACATCGATCGGCGGCGGCGACCAGTTGCGCAGCCGGAGTTCTTTCAAGCCCTGGAATAAACCGCAATCCACGAGAATTTGTTGCGCCCCGAAGGTGACGAGAAACTTCGAGCCCGTAACGCCACCGGCTGCCCCGAGAAATTGCAACGACAAGCGTTCTGTGATTCGCTTCGACAACAGTCTTCAACCTCCTGCCAAAAAAAGGTCCAGCGACATGAAGGTCTTCAACCGCGGACCAGCTCTCCGGTTCCCACGGACTCAACGGCAACGCTAGTGGCGCCCTCGACCGCTCAGCTCCGCCAGAGTCTCAACAAGATTCGCGCTCGATCGAAAAATACGCAAAGTTACGCAGAGACGAATTTCTGCGGCTCTTTGGCGAATTTCTCTTTGCACGGCACGCAGCAAAAATAATACGTCTTGCCGTTATAGGTCGCCGTCGCCGCCGCCTTGCCTTCGTCTACGTTCATTTTGCAGACTGGATCGATTGCCATAGCAAACCTCCTTGTCCCTTAAACCAGTTTTTCGCGGAGCTGTGTCGATCGCTCAAACATCTCATCTCCGCACATTGAACGAAAGCCTCCGTGCTTCCAAATCTTCTGTTCGTGCCGCGACCCTATGGCTCCGCTGAAATTACGATTTTATGTCAAAAGCCGTCTCGATCTTGCCGAGAACTTAACCGGAATTTCCCAGTCACATGGCGGGGTGCTCGACTCAAGACGGTACTTAGCCACCCCCTAACCCTTATGGTCATCCGCTAGGGGCGATTCGCTCGCCACCCCGGCCTGCTCCTCCCCACCGGGACGATGCATGTTGGTGCTCTCAAGGATCTCCTGAAGTTGAGGACGTTCGACAACCTCTTTTTCGAGCAAGAGCTTTGCCAGCCTTTCCAGTGCCTCACGATGAGAGGAAAGGCAATTTCTCACCTTACGATGCGCGTCCGACAACTCCCTTTTGATCTCTTCATCGACGATCCGCGCCGTCTCCTCGCTGTATTCTCTCTGGCCCTGCCCCGACACGGGTAAGAACATAGGGGCGCGGGAGCCTTCGAGTGCAACCAGGCCCAAACGCTCGCTCATCCCGAATTGTGTCACCATGGTGCGGGCGATCTCTGTGGCTTTCTGCAGATCGTTCTGCGCACCGGTGGACACATCGCTGAAAATCATCTCCTCCGCCACCCGCCCACCGAGGAGCACATAGATCCGTGCCAACAACTCGGACCGCGTCATCAAATAGCGATCTTCGGTCGGCAGTTGCTGCGTATATCCGAGAGCCGCAACGCCGCGCGGGATGATGGATATCTTCGCGACCGGGTCCGCGCCGGGAACTAGTTCCGCGACTAACGCGTGACCCGCCTCATGATAGGCGACAGTTTTTTTCTCCCTCGGATTCATGACACGGCTCTTTTTCTGCAAACCGGCGATTACGCGCTCGATCGCTTCATCGAAGTCACCAGTTTCCACCGCGTCTTTGCCCTGGCGAGCGGCAAGCAGAGCCGCCTCATTTACAATATTGGCCAAATCCGCTCCGACGAATCCCGGGGTCTTGGCCGCAATTTGGGCGATATCCACAGTCGGAGACATTTTTATCTTCTTGGCGTGCAGGCGAAGAATCGCTTCCCGTCCCTTGACATCGGGACGGTCCACTAAAACCTGCCGGTCAAACCGCCCTGGGCGCATCAGAGCCGCGTCTAAAATTTCCGGCCGGTTCGTCGCCGCCATGATGATCACTCCCTGATTCGGATCAAACCCATCCATTTCCGCGAGTAGCTGGTTGAGCGTCTGCTCCCTTTCGTCGTGACTCGCTAGAAGATTCATTCCCCGCGCCTTTCCGAGCGCGTCCAACTCGTCGATAAAAATGATGCTTGGAGCATGCTGCACAGCCTGCCCAAAAAGATCGCGCACGCGGGCGGCACCGACACCGACAAACATCTCTACAAAGTCCGATCCCGAGATACTAAAGAATGGCACTCCTGCTTCTCCGGCGACTGCCCGCGCTAGTAATGTTTTCCCTGTTCCCGGCGGGCCGACCAGAAGGACTCCCTTGGGAATATGACCACCCAGTCGCTGGTACTTTTGAGGATGGCGCAAAAATTCAACCACCTCGACAAGCTCTTCTTCGGCTTCGTCGATCCCCTCTACGTCGGCGAAGGTAACGCCGGTTTTCTTTTCAATATAGACCTTGGCCTTGCTCTTGCCGATTTGCATCAGACCGCCGCCGGAACCCATTTTTTTGAACAGATAGTTCCATAGTAAAAAAAACAGCACGACGGGGACTACCCAGGAAAGCACCGTCGGAAGCCACTCGTTCGTGACCTCGCCCTTGAAAGCGATGGCGGACTTCTCCAATTCCGCGACGAGCTCGGGATCGTCAACCCTCACGGCAACGAATGGCAAAGGCATTTTTCCATTCTTTATGTCATCGCTCCATGTTCTAAGTTGCTCGGGCGAGAGGGCCTCCTTGATTCCCGCCGGTTTGACTTCTCCGCGGATCGTTTTTTCTCCCAGAACGAGATTTGACACCAACCCTTTCTTGACCAGCGCCTTGAAGCGGCTGTAGTCGATGGATTCGACGCGCGGAGACGCAAAAAAGGTTTGCAAGGCGATTAGTATAATCACGGCGATGATGAAGTACCCGATTGAAAAGTGCTGCTGCCATTTTTCCATGGTCACTCCCCCGAATCCCCTGACGGTCGCCTAGGCGGGCAGTCTCTCAATCCCTGTGTCGAAACAGCTTAGCAAAACCGGCGCTTCTTGCGGGCAAGGTCCTCGCTGAACGCTTTCCATTATTGGGAGTCGGACGTGGATGCAATCGCTATTATCAGCTGGCGGAGGGGGCGAGATTCGAACTCGCGGTCCACTGAGTGGACGCCGGTTTTCAAGACCGGTGGATTAAACCGCTCTCCCACCCCTCCAACACCCTCTTCAGATGCACGACAGAAGGCTCCGCACATATCCTCTTCTCTCTAACAATTTCTGTTTAGATTTGCGACCCTGCTCCCAATTCACGGTCAACGTATTTTGCGCTTCAGAGACGGGAAACGCGCTCATTTGACCCGCGGCAAGGACGGCATCCCTCCGAATTCGGCATGTATCTCCGTTTGGTCGCCGGGTGGCGCTCTTCATGTGCCGTTTCCTATTTCTTTTTCTTCGCCGCCAGTTCTCGAAGCGCCTTTAGGTAGGCGCCTTTCGGTTGATGCACCCCCGTTTCCCAGCGCGCCACCGTGTGCTGCCTGGCGCCTATGATGTCTGCCAATTTCTGCTGTGTCAGCTTGAGCGCCTTTCTCAAGCTTTTGATGCGTTCTGGGGTCATGGACATATCAATCGATATAATTTGCTTTAAAAAAAGACTATTTGTGACGCTTCACGGTCCATTCTCTCGCCATACGCAGGGCTTCCTCAATCTGTGCAGGTGTCATCAGTTTTTCAACAACGTTTTTGTCGCGCAATGCTTCTTGGGATCCGCTTGTTTCCGCGAGATTGAACCACATATGCGCAGACACGTAGTCCGGAGGCTCTCCCCCACCGTTGTAATACATCACTCCCAGATTGTACTGCGCGCTTGCATATCCCTGCCTGGCCGCGGCGCGGTACCAGCGCTCCGCATCTTCGTAGTCCTGTGGCACCCCCTGGCCATAGGCATATAGCAAGGCCAGGTTGTACTGGGCATGGGCGTATCCCTGTTCAGCCGCCTCGCGGTACCAGCGCGCGGCTTCCTCGTAGTCCTGCGCACCATTCTGGCCGTTTTCAGCCATCACGCCGAGATTGAACTGCGCCTGGGCGATGCCCTGCTCCGCCGCTTCCCGGTACCAGCGCGCGGCTTCCTTAAAATCCTG
>JBFJNS010000168.1:0-6451 GCA_041618055.1 Binatia bacterium | reverse complement strand
CTTGCACGTTGCTATTTAGATACGGGTAGAGGAACTGACTTGTCAATCATTAAGTAGAGTGTTGAAAAACTCAGATTCCAGGCTGTTCAAAAAGGTCTCAGATGCGAGGCGCACGAGAAATCGACGAGCGGAGGCGTACTGAGGGGCTACGTCAAAGCGAGGCGATTGAGTGCAACGAAGCAGGTGAGCCTTTTTCAACAGGCTGCTAAGTGATTGGTGTCGAAGCCAGCACAGCATCTAAATTCGCTTGCGGATAGGACAATCGCCAAGGATGCGGATCATCTCCCCAAACTCCACTGGAAATAGCCGACCACCTGATATTTTACTATTCCGCCATCAGCGGATATTGAAATCCGCGGTGAACCAACAAGCGATAAAATCACTACCCGAAAGATTACCAATCGGTAATGCTTGGTTCATCATGCTGTCAGGTTAGTTTTGTACGCTCCTCCCGGCACATCGAGTCGAGTGATGTGCTGATTAAGAATCTCAAGGAGGATATTTATGTTCAATTCGACACAAGAAAATGACGCAGCGCGGGCCAAAGGCAAAATGGGCCGCGTGCAATGGTTGCTACTGGTCGGCTTCGCACTCACGATCTGCGCCGGGTTGCTCGGCAGCCCGGTTTCGTGGTCCCGGGATAGAGAAGGCGATGACGACGATGATTACGGCAGACATGCCTGTTCGGTAAGACGGGGGCAGAAGGTAAATATCGCCACCGCAAAGCTGTATATAGAGCACAATTTCACCGATGAGGACACCGGTGTTCACGGGGCCTTTGACGACCACGGCTGGTCGAAGCTATGCGTCTTCGATCCCTACGGTCGCCAGGTACTGGTGGTCAACCCCAAGAACCAGCTCAATGATCTCACGATGGCCGGCATATTCTTTGAATCCAGGGAGCCCCCTAATTCGGAATTTTCCATCGCCGATCTCAAGGCGAGGTTTCCGGAGGGCAAGTACAGAGTACGCGGCATCAACTTTGATGGAACGGGCCTGAAGGGTGCCGCCGTTTTCACTCACGACATCCCCGAAGCACCGACGATTCTCTTCCCGGCGGACGGCGCCACGGTTGACTCCGGCTTTCCAGTGGTGATTTCCTGGGAAGATGTCGTTCGCACCCTTAACGGCGGCCCGGTTCAGATCACGGGCTATCAAGTTATCATCACCAAGGAGACTGCGGACGACCCCAACGGGTTTTCCCGGCCGGTGTTCGACGTGCATGTGCCTCCCGACCGGAACAGACTGACCGTCTCGGAAGAGTTTCTCGAGCCGGGAACCGAGTACGAACTCGAGATTCTAGCGCTGGAGGTAAGCGGCAACCAGACCATCAGCGTCAGTTTTTTCGAAACGGATTCTTAGAACGCTGCAAATCCCTGCTGCCTGCAGTTGTCACTCGAGGCGGCATGAGATTGAGCCCCGCTGGCGGCGCGGCCTGGGAACGGGAAAAAAACCACTCGACGATGCCGCCAAGCGTCTGCGCGTTTGGCGGCATCGGTTTAACTTTTTGAGCGTTTTGAAAAACCAGAGCCAGGCGCCGGGCTGATCAAGAAAATCCAATCTCCCGATTTTCCTAAACGCACTGCCACAGCGAGAGGATAAGCATGATGTCAATCGAGGTCCGGGCGGTTTTCTGTTTCCTGAGCAGTACCAAATAGAACTAAATGTCTCAGGAGCAGCACACTCGGTCCCAGATACTCTGCGTGATCTTGCCGCTAGACTTAACCTCGGCGATGCCTAGAAAGAGGTGAAGTCACCGGAATTATAAACGGAGTTCAGATCGTAGCGGCCGAGTTCCTGTAGCGTTTGATTCCGCGCCTCTCGATCTCCGCCTGGGCCTCCTCCCGGCTATTGAACCTCACCACGAACTCGAAGTGATAGCCATCCGGGTCCTCGAGATAAATCGATATGTGGCGGCTGTGGCTGCCGACAAAAATCGGCACATCATGTTTCTTAAGGTGTTCAACCCAGGGATCGAAATCCTCGAGTCGAATACCATAGGCATGGTGCTGGCCGAGCGAGCCCGGTTCCGGATGCTGCTCGTCGTTGGCTGAAAACATGTCGATGGTGGTGTCCCCGAATACAACGCCCGGGGGGAACTCCCGATCGATGGGAGTGGCGCCAAGCACGTCGACGTAAAATTTCCTGGAACGCGCAAGGTCGCTGGTGACCAGTGTCCAGTGTTCGAGGGCTTGAACGGGCGGTGGCATCGCTACCTCCTTTGGCTCGGTTGAAACTACAACCGCATCCGCAATTTCCCGACCGATACCACCTAAGGAAGGCGAAAGTCAAAGTTAAATGTCTCACGGACAATGATAGGGGAGGCGCCTCTAAGAAGATAATTGCCTTAACCTGCTCTAAGAGATTCGCGGTATCTGGACCCGTTTGACGCGATGGCATGTAATCGAATAGAAGAGGACCCCAGGCACGCTTGGAGCATTGAGGAAAGTCACCGGAACAGACTAGGCCGTTGATCCACGGAAAGGCGGTTATTTATGCATCGACTAATTTTCTCCTTGTCTGCGACGCTGTGCGCGCTTCTCCTAATCGCAGGACCTCTGCACGCGAGCGCCCATGATTTTTATAAAGATAAGACCATTCGCGTTATCGTAGGACTCGCGCCGGGAGGAGGCTACGATCTATACTCCCGCGTCATAGCCCGCCATTTGGGAAAGCATATTCCCGGAAACCCCACCATCGTCGTAGATAATATGACCGGAGCGGGAAGCCTGATCGCGGCAAATCATATTTACAAAGCGGCGAAACCCGACGGCCTCACCGTAGGCCATGTTCTGGGCGGCCTGTTTCTGCAGCAGCTTTTGGGAAAGCCGGGAATCGAGTTCGATGCCTTGAAATTCGAGTACATCGGCGTTCCGGCTCAGGACAATTTCATGATCGGATTATCCAAGGCAAGCGGAATCAATTCGGTGGAAAAGTGGCTGGCGGCAAAGACGCCGGTCAAACTCGGCGGAGTCACCCCGGGCGGGGCAACCGACGATGTTCCTAAAGTTCTCGCCTCAACTCTCGGATTCCCGCTGCAAGTGGTGACGGGTTACAAGGGAACCGGCCCGATTCGGCTCGCCTTCGAAAGCGGGGAAGTGGACGGGGTTTGCAATGCCTGGGAGTCTTTCAAGTCGACCTGGCGCAAACAGCTCGATTCGGGCGAAGTTGTAATCGTGCTTCAGGCGACCGTCAAGGCCCATCCCGAGGTGCCGAACGTCCCGGTCGCATTCGATCTCGCGAAAACCGACGAGGCGCGAAAACTGATCGAGGTCATCACCCGAGTGCATGGACCTTCGACCCGGCCGTACCTCCTTCCGCCGGGAACCCCCAAAGAGCGGGTGGCCGTCCTCCGTCAGGCCTTTACGAAGACCATGGAGGACCCAGAATTTCTCGCCGATGCTAGCAAGGCGAAACTGGATATCAATCCGGATGACGGGACGGGACTGGAGCGCAATGTCAGAGAAGTCTTCAAGCTGGAGCCGGCACTGTTGGGCAGGCTAAAGGAGATTTTAAAATAACTTCGATATAAGAGGTGGTACTTTCAAACCCGAGGAAATTGGAGAAGGCTTTAACGCGCGATACAGAGCCTATCGGCTAAATTCGTCCTTTGCCCGCTGCGCAATCAGGCAGATGCGCGCATGGCATTCTTCGACGGCTTCGTCCAGGAACTGCTCGAGCTCCGCGTCGAGGAAGTACTCGGATGTAGTGGTCTTATCCTTCGGCAACGCGGCGTAAATCTTTCCAACCCATACGGCTCTGACTAGTTGCTGAGCGTTTTTCAACGTTTCCCGCCCAGCCGGGGTCTCTTCCGGAACGATATCTTCGAATGCAGCGGCCACTCTGGAGTCAATTTTCTTTTCTATGTCTGATTTCATCGAGGTAACCTCGAAGGAGTTAATCCCGTCGAAGGATCCAACAGACACTTCAACTCAATCCCCTGGCTTGCGATCATAAACCAAGCGACCGTCAACGTATGTCTGATCTATTTTCAGCTCTCTGACGCCGCTAGCGGGTACCGTGAGAATATTATCGGACAACACGACCATGTCCGCGAGTTTTCCTTCTTCCAGAGAGCCTCGATCCCCCTCTTCAAAGGCAGTGTAGGCTCCGTTGTAGGTGTAGACCCGAATGGCCTCGAGCACGGTGAGACATTCGTTCGCATTGAGTACCTCGCCTTTTTCTTCCGGACCAAAGCGGTGATTGACTAGGATATCCACACCGATCAGCGGATTATAAAGTCCCACGGGCCAGTCAGAACCACCGCAAATCATAACTCCCCTCTTCAACAAAGATTTGAATGGAAACGCAAAGCGCGCCCTAGCTCCCCACTGGGAATAGATACCCTCTCTTCCGACGATCTCCATGAGCGACGGTTGAGTATTCCATATGACCCCAAGCTCAGCCATGCGGTCCATAATTTCCGGGTTCCACAGATAGGCATGCTCCAGCCGATGGCGCAGGCCGTGACTCCCCACTATCTTTTGAGCGTGGGCGATTGCATTGAGTGCGCGTGAAATGCCCCAGTCGCCGTGACAGATCAGACCGGCTTGCCAGCCGGCCGACTCAGCTTTAACCATGAGGTCTTTAGCCAATTCCTCGCTAATGCGAAAGCTGCCACGTCGTGCAGCGTCGGGATCGTTAGTGTAAGGCTCGAAGAGCGCGGCCGTTTGACCTATAACTCCCCCATCGATCCCGATTTGAAGCGCCCCGAGCTTTGTCCATTTGTCCCCGAAACCGGTTGCAAAGCCGGTATCGAAAATCTTTCCCGCCGCACCTTCAGGGTTCCACTTGTCGCCGCTGACAGGGTACGGACCCAACGCGACGCGCAGCGACCGTTGCGTCTGCAGATCAAGCCGCCGCCAGGCTTCGGTCTCTATGCGATTTCGAATCGCCGCTTCGAATGCGGTTGTCACGCCGTGTTGGTTAAGCTCCGCAACCATCCAGCCATAGCCATTAATCAAGTCTTCTAAACTGAACTGAGGTATGTTGTGTCTTATGAAAACTTCTCGCGCGTTATCCCACATCGGGCCGAGGGGTCGACCCCTAGAGTCGCGCTCCATCGGGCCGCCATCGGGATCGGGAGTATTATCCTCCACCCCGATTCGGCGCAGCCCGGCGGTATTAAACGTCCACCCCATCCCCTCCCGATTTGCTATGCCAACCGGGT
This sequence comes from Binatia bacterium, assembly GCA_041618055.1. Lineage (GTDB taxonomy): Bacteria > Desulfobacterota > Binatia > UBA9968 > UBA9968 > JBFJNS01. Next base: position 1,281 of record JBFJNS010000168.1, on the reverse strand, counting down.
TATTTGGGGAGACAGGGTCTAGATCAAAGCGATTGGGGTTGCGCCCTTCAGCCAGGCGGGCTTTCTGAAAACCACGTCCCAAAATCCATCCGCCCGGCTTGGTCGCTCGCACCCGATCCCCGATCTTCTCCGCAACGTCTACAATCGACGGCGCACTGGAATAGGTGCAATCCACCCAGTGCCGCTGGGGCGAGTTCGTCATGTGTATATGGTTGTCGATAAATCCCGGAATCAAGGCACGACCGGCGAGATCGACGATCTGAGTACTTTTTGCAATCGTTTGTTCAACGTATGACCGGCTACCTACCCTGAGAATTCGCCGCCCACGGATGGCAAGCGCCTCCGCGATCTCATCTTTCGAATCGACCGTAATGATCTGTCCGTTAAGGAACACCTTGTCGGCTGCGGGCAACACAACATCAACGAGTGCGTTTGGCATTTTAGTTTCTCAGACCACTTAAAACATTTTTCCTTCATTAAAACCGGTGGCTCGACTTTTTTGTGTCGCTGCAAGCTAGCAATGCAAATCCACACCTCAACCGACAATTGGAGAGATCGAGGTCATTGATGGGGTCGAATCGTTACCTTTGTAATTCGGATCAAATCGTGAATTGCACGAGGCATTGAAGAGATGGTGGTCGCAGTAGGACTTGAACCTACGACCTCGCGCATGTGAGGCGCGCGCTCTAACCAACTGAGCTATGCGACCATCCGAAAATCTTTTCTAACACCTGGTACCGAAACCTTCAAGAAGGAAATCCCCGCAGGAGCCTTCTTCAATTTTTCCTGCCCTTCAGAAGCACAGCACCGTCAACCGATTAGCTAGAAAGCCAAAATTCCGGACGGCGTGGCTAACCGTGACCGACTCGGGCGCAGCCCAGTCTTAGCCTTGAATCCGCTCGCGGAGCGGTTTCAGCCCGCACGGCGTTGTTCGAAGGCACACCCCAATGCTCAGTCTGGCGGTCGCCCTGGCAGATCGATGTACCTAGTTAGCCAAATGCCTTCCGCGTTGTCCCTTTCTGCGAACGCTACGATCGTGAACTCACCATAGACATTCAGCCACAGTTCGAACTCTCTTTGTCGCGCCTCGGTTGCGACAACAGTCCGGGGGGAAAAGTCGTCGTAGAGGCGGTACGTCACGCGCCGAATCGATTCCAGAAGTTCCTCATCATAGGCCTCAACCCATACGCGGACACGATACCGTCCGGTTCCTGGAGTGCCCCGTTGCCTCAGCAGCTCGGCATTGTGGACAAGATACACGTCATCCCGCACTGCGGTTGG
>JBFJNS010000167.1:0-6451 GCA_041618055.1 Binatia bacterium | reverse complement strand
TTGTTCCAAAAGGTTGGGGGGGCGGCGTGCGCGGGCAGCCGCTTGGGGGGGTCGAATGGATGGGCTGTGACGTGGGCAAAGTGAGCCAGCCGGATTCAATTTGGCATTGTAAGTCCGATTCCACAGCATCACGATCAGTTTTGATGCAGCCGCGCATCGACGGGAAGGCTATTTCGTGCTACGGGATAGAGGTTTGATGGGTACGCCCATGGATTCGGAAACTTTTCAAACGGCGCGCCCGAACGTGGCGCGCAACGCCGGTATCGTGAGTTTGGCCGTGATGGCGAGCCGAATCCTTGGTTTGGTCCGCGATCAGGTCTTCGCGATCTTTTTCGGAGCGGGCTATGCGTACGATGCTTTTCTCACGGCTTTCCGTATTCCCAATTTGCTGCGCGATCTTCTCGCCGAAGGCGCACTGTCCTCGGCTTTCGTCGCCACTTTTTCTCAGGTCCTGGAAACAAAGGGAAGAAAGGAAGCAGTTCAGCTGTCGAATCGGGTTGCGACGCTGCTTATTCTCGTCATCAGTGCCATTTCGTTGCTGGCCTGGTTTTATGCGCCGGCCATCGTGGCGGGGCTCGCGCCTGGCTTCTTCGAGGTGCCGGGAAAGTCGGAATTGACCGTCCAGCTCACGCGTATCATGATTCCGTTTCTTTTACTCATCGCGCTCGCGGCGCAGGCCATGGGTATTTTGAATGCGCTTAATTCCTTCGGTATTCCGGCTCTTGCATCCGCCTTTTTCAATCTGGGGTCGATCTTCGGCGGCTTGCTGTTGGGGTTCGTACTTGGGCCGGCCGTTGGGCTCAGCCCCATCGAAGGCATGGCCTATGGCACACTGATCGGCGGGTTGCTGCAATGGGCGATACAATGGCCCAAGCTGCGCCGTGCAGGCTTCAACTATCGGCCCATGATCAGCCTTACGGACCCGGGTGTGCGCCAAATCGTCAGGCTTATGGGCCCCGCGATCCTTGGCACGGCCGCCGTGCAGGTTAACGTTTTTGTCAACACCAATTTTGCGTCGTCGATTATCGACCCTGCGACTGGGGCCGTGGCCAACGGGCCGGTGTCGTGGCTGAACTTTGCTTTTCGCTTCATGCAATTCCCCATCGGGGTCTTCGGTGTGGCCATCGCCACCGCGACCCTGCCCCCTCTTTCACGCAGCGTCGCGCGCGAGGATTACGATGGGTTCCGCCGAACTCTGGCCCATGCTCTGGCGCTGGTTTTTCTGCTTTGCATTCCTTCGGCAGTCGGCTTGGCGGTCTTGGGGCGGCCCATCGTCGGCCTAATATTCGAGCATGGGCGGTTTACCGCTTTGGATACGGCGCAGACGGCCAACGCTTTGGCCGCTTATTCCCTTGGTCTGGCTGGGTATGCCGCGGTGAAAGTCCTGTCGCCGGCGTTTTACGCGATTAACGACACCCGCACTCCCATGTTGATCAGCCTTGGCTCGATCGTGGTCAACTATGTGATGAATTCCCTGCTTGTGGGCCCGTTCGGTCACGTCGGTCTTGCCTTTTCAACGTCATCCGTGGCGCTGGTCAATTTCATGCTCCTGGCGCTCTTCATGCGGCGGCGCGTGGGCTGGCTGGAAGGAAGCCGGCTCGGAGCCACGGTCTTGAAAATTTGCGCCGCAACGGTTCCGATGGCTCTCGCAGCGTGGCTAGTCGATGAGCTGTCTCTCGCATTGCCGCTGAGCGGGCTAGCTCTCGACTTTACCCGTGTTCTGGTCCCCATCACTCTCGCGGCGATTGTTTTCTATATGGGGTGCAGAATGCTGCGCATCGGCGAGCTAGACGATGCGTTTGACGCAATTGCCGGCCGGATGCTGCGCGGATGGCGACGCAGATAGCTGCGCGGGATTGCAAATGGCAAATGTCAAATTGCAAGTCTTAGATCTGGGATCGGAAATCTGTCATTCCGAGCGCAGCAAGGACTAGACGGTCCTCGCATACTGCTGAGTCAAGTGCATTCTTTGACCAGGCGGGTTTCATTTTCACAATGCAAAGTTTGATTCTTTTTGTCTCATAAGTTATGCAAATTACATGAGGCACGGCAAGCGTCGATTCGCAGTGCGGCATTCTCCCATTCATGGTCGCGGAGTCTTTGCGCTCATGCGCATTCCGCACGGGACACGCATCATCGAATACAAAGGCGAGCGCATCTCGCAAGAGGAGGCCGACGCGCGCTACTCCGAGGAGCACGCGAATTCTCCGCACACGATGCTCTTTGAGGTCAATGACAAGCTTGTCATCGATGCCACCAGGCGCGGGAACTCGGCGCGCTGGATCAACCATTCGTGTGCGCCTAACTGCGAGATAGTCGATGAGAACGATCGCATCTTCATCGAGAGTTCCCGCGATATCCAGCCCGGCGATGAGTTAACCTACGATTACAATCTCCAGCTCGGCGAGCCTCACACCATGGCTGCGAAACGGGCCCATCCTTGCTTCTGTGGTTCGCGCCGGTGTCGCGGAACGTTGGTCGGCACGAGAAGCTGATCTACCGTTGAGCCAGGACAACGTTCTCTTGAACTGCAACGTCGATTGAGGCGGGGACAGAAAAGCTAGGTTCGTTTTTCTAGTGCAGATCCGGGCGGCCAGAAGGAATTCTTGAGGCGGAAGGTGCTGGCTGGCAGGAGGAGAGGGTCAACGCCTAAGGCTGCCACCTGGCTGTCCCCGGCTCGCGAAAGTTATTTCAAGTCAGCCGTGAAGGTTTCCCAAATATTGCAGCTATAGCGCCGGCAGCGTAGCTTTTGGAGATAGGAGCGAACCGTGAAAGACGGGTTTAAAGTCATCGACGCGGATCGGCATATCTTGGAGCCGTCGGATCTTTACCAGAGGTATTTGCCCGAACGATTTCGTAGCCGTGTGCGCCTGGAAGGCCCCAATCAGACGGTGCGGGAAGTGGACGGCAAGCCCGTATCCGATTCCGCACAGAGGCCCGGGCGCATAATGGAGGACTACGGCTATATTTTTTCCTCATCCAGACGCTGGCGTAAGTGCTTCGCGGATGCTTACGCCAACAAGTTCGACCCGGCTTCGAACCTGCGCGATATGGACAGAGAGGGAGTCGATGTGAGCGTCCTTTTTCCGACCATCGGTCTGTACATCATATGGCGCGACGATATAGACCCGGAACTCAGCGCCGCCATCTGCCGGGCCTATAACACCTGGATTGCGGGATATTGCGATTATGATCGCAAACGGCTCCACGCGGTCATGCTGATCCCATTGCAGGACCCCGCTCTCGCGGTGGAGGAACTGAAGTTCGCGCGGGAAAAATTAGGCCTCGTAGGTATTTTTTGGCGGCCCAACAAGTTCTGTGGGCGCACGCTCGCCAGTCCCGAGTACGATCCCGTTTACGAGGCGGCATCGAATTTGGGGGTGACCGTTTGCGTGCACGAGGGGGCGCGCACAGTGCTACCGCAGGCCGGTTCGGATCGCTATAGCGAATTCGGACGTCATGTTGCGTGTCACCCTTTGGAGCAGATGCTGGCTTGCCTCAATTTCTGCGCAGACGGTGTGCTGGAGAAGTTCCCCCGGCTGAAAGTCGCCCACCTCGAATCCGGCTGCGGTTGGGTGCCGTTCTGGCTGGAACGCATGGACGAGCATTGGGCTCATGAATCCCACGGTTCGGCAAAGACCACCCGAGAGAAACCCAGCTACTATTTCAAGCGCCAGTGCTGGGTTAGCTGCGAGGCGGGCGAGGATCTCGCGCCGATGTTTGTCGAGTCCGTCGGCGAGGATTACTTGATGGTGGCTACGGATTACCCGCACAGCGACGCGGTAGATAAGTTTCCGGAAAAAACTATCGGGGCGCTGAGCGGCAACACCGAGTTGACCGCCGCCGCGCGGCGGAAGATTCTCTGGGATAATCCGATGAAGTCATTCGGTCTCGGGGCATAATGATGAAAACTGTTCGTGCATGGGCGCAACTTATTCGAGTACAGCATGGAGTCCGTTGAAAGGCGTTCGCGGAGTCTTTTGACAGTCTGTAACGAAAGTGACGGGGGTCGAACTTTCGGCCCGCGCTTTCTAGGCCTCAGGAGAAAAGAATGAGTCTAAACGCCAAAGTCGCCGTCATCACCGGGGGTAGGGTAGGGATAGGTAAAGCCCTGGCGCTGGCATTTGCAGCAGAGGGTGCGGATATAGTCATCAATGACATCGAAGATGAGAGTGCGTCAAAAGAGGTTCTTTCACAAGTCAAAGATATGGGACGAAAAGCGCTTCACGTGCAAGGAGATGTGGCTGTGGAGGAGGATGTGGAAAAAATCGTTTCAGCGACTATGGATGCTTTTGGTCGAATCGACATCCTAGTCAACAATGCCGGCCTTCGGACCATTGCCTATCTGGGTGTGGACAGTTGTCCCGTTCTGGAAATGGAAGTTAAGGACTGGGATCGTATAATTGCCGTGAATTTAAGGGGACCGTTTCTTATGTCAAAAGCCGTCCTGCCGCAAATGATCAGACAACGGGCGGGAAGTATCATCAATATCTCGTCGGGCGCCGGGCGCGATGGAGTGCCGGGAAAGTGCGCGTATAGCGCATCGAAGCATGGCCTGGAAGGGCTCACGAAAACATTGGCCGGTGAAGTGAAAGAATTCAATATCCGGGTTAATGCTCTTGCGCCTGGCGGGCGGGTTGACACGGATGGGTTGGGTGGATTCCCAGTGAGGATCATAGTCCCGGCCGCCATATTTTTGGCCTCCGACGAAGGCCAAGGCATGACCGGACAATCAGTGATCGCAAAGGTCTGGAATGAGCAGAGGGGGATTTGGAATTTAACGCCCGGAGCAGCCGCGGACTCAGAGGCATACGGCTGAAACGCTTGTCTGATGGGATAGAGCATGCCGTTTCTCGGCGTAGTGCTCCTGGTGGGGGCTGCGAAAATGTTTGGCCTAGGTAGGCAGTCGCAAAGTTTTTCGATCGGGCCAGCGTACGTGAAAGTTCCGACGTGAGGCTCTTCCTCCTGAACGATTGCCGTTGATTTACGTTAGCCGAATCCTTTAACCGTGTGCCGGCCGATTGATCGCCAGGTAGTCCTGACGCATTCAAGATCGATCCTGAGCTGATTGCTATTTGCCGACACGGGTGGCTTTCCAGCGTGCGCCCGTACTAATGGTTCCCTCGATCACGTTTCCGCGTACGCGGCCGGTGTATCGTGCCCTGCCGGCTGTGAAACTTATCCGATCCCCATTCAGCCTGCCGTTCTTTATTGGCTCGATAACATTGCCGGACTTGAAATTGCCGTTAATGTACTGAAAGGATTGCGCGAGTCTGAGATTGCCCTGTTGGAGGTTCCAGGTGCCGGCTACTTTCGCAGGGACGATCCAGAGATACGCTTCGCACCAGGAGTCGCAGCCCTCGCTCACGCTAGCGGTTTCGTCAGGCGTCCATTCCCCCATGTCGAAGGAATTTGACACGATACGAGTGCCGGGTTTGAGGTTCAGGATCCTTGGCCGCAGCTTGAGATTGATTTCGGGAAGTAAAAACATGGTAATGACGCTTGCGTGGGAAAAATCGCTCTTGAAAAGATCCGCTTTGACAAAGGTGGCTTTCTCGCCGACTTTCTCCTTGGCGGCATTACGCTTTGATAGCTCGACCATGTCGGGATTGTATTCGATGCCATGGGCGCGCACCCCCCGCTTTGCAGCGGTGATAACGGTGCGCCCATCGCCCGACCCGAGGTCGATCAGGTAATCTTTCGACGTGACTTTCGCCATATCGAGCATTTTCTCCACTAGCGCTTGGGGCGTCGGCACCCAAACCACGTCCTTCCCCTCTTGGCCGACCTCCGGTTTGTACTCTGTCGCCTGCTGAGAATACGCGAAGCGACTCATGGCTATGACGCCAATGAATAAAACGAAAAATAGCCGACGTACCCAATGCTTGCGACCCATACGAGTTCTCCTGTTAATGACTTTGGATGATTGGCGTGATGGTATCACTCGACAGCTCAGGTGAGAAGAGATCCTACCACTATATAGTTCCTTACTTTGATCCGACAATAACTCACATGACTTCGTGGTTGGCGAGGCCCGTCTAGTCCTCGCTGCGCTCGGAATGACAGATTTCAGGTCGCGGATCTCAGATTTGCAATTTGAGATTTGCCATTTGCATTCCCGAAGGGCATGCCCACAGTTGTAGGGCTTGCGGGTCGAGCGCGTCTGAGAAAATGTCGGATTAGAGTTTACACTAGCTTGAGGAGCCGGACTCTCTTGACCGCGAGCAATCCGTCTGCATCGCTGGCGTTGAGGAGTGAGTACTAATTGATATGTCCCCGTCGGTACTAGTGCGTATCCACCACCTTGGGCATGAGAAAGGCTACTAGCTTGTCCACGGATTCATCGATGAGTCCCCGGGCTGCGTTGGTTTCCTCTATGGTGCTCTCGCCCAGGGTTTGGTCGGAGATGACAAACAACGCCGCCAGCTTAAGATCTGGGTGTTGCATCGCA
>JBFJNS010000166.1:0-6464 GCA_041618055.1 Binatia bacterium | reverse complement strand
TGCCGCAGAGATGACTCGGGAACGCTACGTGGATATTCCCATGAAGCATGCGACATGAGACTGAAGATTGACGAGAACGTCGATGCTCGACTTGCGGTTGTTTTGCGTGGTGCCGGCCATGATAGTGTGACGGTTAGAGAAGAGAGTCTTCACGGGACCGACGACAAAGACCTCTACCAGCTTTGCATTTCAGAAAACCGTGCGTTAGTCACCCTGGATCTCGATTTTTCCAACGTCCTCAGGTATCCCCCTGAGAATACTGCAGGCCTTATCGTTCTGCGTGGCCCAGATGACCTTTTCCCCACCGTCAGAATTCTCATTGATACCTTAATCGGGGCGCTGACTAAGGAGAGCCCCTCGAATCAGCTTTGGATCGTCGAGGCCGGTCGAATAAGAATTCACGAACGACAATGAGCTACGGTGCGGGAGACATGCCGTGAAATATCTTAAACCGCGGCGACCCGTTCTAGGCTCCGTCAAGAACCCGCCTAGCTGCCTCGGCGTCTAATCCTGGGCCCAGCACCGCTCGCGAGAAACAGCCGCCCGTACCTGTTCTTCCCCTTTAGTGCCCGGAATCTCTCGAAAGTCGGGCCGTCAAGAAAAGATTCTAGAGAATGTTTCGCCTGAGCAGGGAGCCATTTCCCCTTTCCGGTTTTGATCGTCGCGGAAAATTGCCTGGCGGTTATTGCCCCGGCAAATGACATGATAAACCGCTCCGAGGTCGTCGATGCGCAAGGGTTAAACCACGAGGCGAAACTATGTCCGGTGGGAACCCAAGAGCAACACATTCATCCATGCACGCCGGACCCTAATAACTCGTCACTTTTATCGTAGCTCAACCGCGGTTCGGCATTAGCCTTAAGAGCTAAAAGCGGACTTGACCCCTTTCATGGTGACCGAGGGAGGGCCCGCCTTCACCCTCACCATCAAGGGAGTGAATTTCACTAAGAAGTCCGCGGTCTATCTTCGCGGGCAACCAATACCGACTGAGCTAGTAAACGAAACGGAGCTGCACGCTACGATCAACGCGGACGCCATTGCACGCGCCGGAACATCCGCCGTCGTGGTGAAAAATCCTGGACCGCATCTGTCACAGCCTCATTGGGGATCAACCTCGAACCGCGCATACCTGACAGTCGGCGTGAAGTAGTGTGGTCTGTAAGTCCGACTTCGGCTCTCCGGCCCTCTTTGACGATCACGCCGTCCAACTAACCCCTCAGCTTTAGCGCAGAAACGGTCAATTGCCATCCGTGGCTACGATCACGTCCGCCGGCGCGAGCCGAAGAGATTGTCGAGGCCCCACCTGACGGCGCCACGGCTGGAGATATACAGGAACGTAAGGCAGTAGAAGACCGCGCGCTCGCCCGTATTCAAAATCGGCCAAAACCCTTTGGGAAAATGATTTTGAAAATAGGCAACGGCCATTTCGCCGCTGGCGATAAATGCGGCGTAGCCCGTCAACAGCCCCAACGCGACCAGGAGGCCGCCGAAGAACTCGATCACTCCGGCAAACCAGTACTGGGTGAGAAACTCCGCCACTTCCCCACCACCTTTCAGTCCGCCGAACACGCCGAACAGCTTTCTAGCGCCACTGCACGCAAACAATAGTCCTACGAAGATCCGCATCAGCGCATAGAGATAGTCCGAGTACTTGCGAAAAAATTTCTCCATGGTTCCCTCCTCCTTTGGTAGATTGAAAGACGTCCGAGGGCCTCATAACACACTTGTCGGCAGCTTCAAACCCTTTTTATTGAGAATACGTATAGATAGCAAAAGGGCACGTACACTGATTGTTCGTCAAGGCAGATCGGAACCGTCGTTACGACCCACGACGACGGCTCGGGTGAAGTAGAGTTCGAGGATGTGTGCTGGCTCCGGGCCGGACCTAAGGGCAAGGTATAGTCCGGGGGGTGGGGTCACTCTGAGGTGCCCGGGATTTCACGGACAGTCAATTAAACCACACGTTTGACCCGTCTCTTTTTCACCGCCCCGTGAAAGGCCTGTTCCCAGGCCCCAAACGTAAAAAGGTTCGCGTCTCCTTTTCCGCGTCCTAGCAATGTAGCACTAGGCCGATTGATAGGGTGGATGGGGCAACGGGTATAACTTCTTCTTGACAGTTAGAAAGGCCGGTTGGTCGCAAATCGGCGTTGGGTTATCCCCTCGGGATCAAACCTAAATCTCCAGATTGGCCGATCTTCATCCGGGAACTTGCTGCCAAAAGAGTGGGTAGGGATCGACATTGGCTCTGACTTAGGCTACAGAAGCTATGAGATTAGCTGGCTGTAGGATGGATCGAAGGCAATCTGTCTCATTTCTTTGCTGGGAGGCTGGCTTTCAGCAGGGGCCTGAGATTCTTCCCATAGACGTAAGTGCTGAAGGGAAAGACACGGTTACGGAGCAGCTGGCATCAAAGTCGCCCAAGACCGCTGTTTACTGGTCGCACAGGCAGGTGGCGGCGCGCTAACGCCAAAAAGTCGTACGCGTTCCGAGCACGAACGCGAGGAGCTGGTTCATGCAAGATGTTGAACAAATCAGAAATGACGTGGTAACCGCAAGCCATATCGTTCACCAGCAAGGCTTGGTCAGTGCCTTCGGGCACGTGAGCGCGCGGATTCCTGGCAGCGACACTTTCATATTTCCGCCGCGCATAAGCCCTGCCTTGGTCTGTTTGGATAATCTGCTGACGCTCGATACGGACGGCAATCAGCTTTCGGGTGCCGGGCGGCCGAACACCGAATTCTGGATTCATGCTCGAATTTATAAGTCCAGGCCGGATGTTCAGGCGGTGTGCCACGTTCACTCCCCCAACTGTGTCGCCCTCGGGGCCCTTGGCGAGACCATCAGACCAATGCACAATATTGCCGCCCTTTTCAAAGACGGTGTTCCGATCTTTGACGCAATTACGCTGATCCGTAGCCGTGAGTTGGGTGATGCCGTGGCTAAAACCTTGGGGCAGCATCGGGCCATGTTGCTGCGCGGACATGGCGCGAACGTGGCGGATCGTGATATCCGCCAGGCCTGCGTGGAAGCCCTCTGGCTGGAGGAGGCGGCAGGCTATCAGCTTCGCGCGATGGCGGCTGGCAAGCCCCGTTATTTCACCGCCGAAGAACTTGAACACGTCTACGGTCAGCTCACCACACAGGGAGGTGTAACCGATCGGGCCTGGGAATATTTCACCAGCCTGCTGTAAAGTGACAAGGTCGCTCCAGCTAGATCTCGCCTCGTGTACCTGCGCGGGATTGGGGTCGGAAACGAGTCAAATCTTTTGTTGCAAGTTATCGGTTTTGTTAAATCACTATCTCTCACGCCTTGCCTTCGATGAAATTCACCTTGCCCACATTTCAACGGCGTCCGAGGCTTGACTATAAACAAGAGATTTAACCCCGCTGCTTTACATTTCAACACTGACGCGAAATTTGCAGAGATGCGACTTCGACCGGTGTTTCCGGAATCCAAGGACGAGGATTGTAGAGATTATTATGCCTACCCCCTACTCCCCTACTCTTCATTCTTATCGGGATCGACGTAGAAAACATCTTGAGTTATAGTAACTCATATGTTACCATTGACTATGATCGAGGTCCGCGAGTATCTCGCCTCTGATGGCAGCAGCCCCTATCGAAAATGGTTTGACAGGCTGGATGCTCAGGCCGCTGCCAAGGTAGCGATGGCGTCTACGCGGATGGAGCAAGGCAATCTATCCAATGCAAAAAGCCTCGGCGCCGGACTGCACGAATACCGTATCGATTTCGGACCTGGCTATAGAATTTACTTCGGCAGGGACGGTGACCGTCTGGTAATTTTGCTAGGCGGCGGCACGAAGAAGCGGCAACAACAAGACATAAGACGCGCCCAGGCTCTATGGACCGACTACAAACAACGCAAGAAAAAAGGGGAAGTTTGAAATGCCACTGACCAAAGATTTCAAGGAAACGATTCAACAACGCGCCCGGCGCGACGCGGCGTTCCGTGAAGCCCTTTTGAAGGAGGCGGTCGATGCTTTGCTTTCCGGAGACGTGGAGACCGGCAAGACCGTCCTGCGCGACTACATCAACGCCACCGTCGGATTCGAAGCGTTGGCCGCTGTCACCAAGAAGTCGCCGAAGAGCCTGATGCGCATGCTCGGTCCCAAGGGCAACCCTCAGACTCGCAACTTCTTTCAGATTGTCGCTTACCTTCAGAAAAAAGAAGGTCTTCGTCTAAAAGTCCGCTCGGCGTAAAATATCAACCGAGAAACGACTCCCGGTACCTTTTCTCCCCCTGGAAATGACGATCGCAGAGTTTAGAGAGCTACAAGGTCCCGATTCTTGTGACACCGCAAGCCCTACGAGGATTTGTGGAGTGACTAAACAACGCAGTGTGACAACGCGTACTGAAAAATTAGTATTGTGTCCCCGGAATCCCGGCGTCGGCGCCGGTTGGTTAACGAGCGGGTACGGGTGGTCAACAATCTGCAGGCCGACCTGCAGGCGGTGTGTCCGGGATTATTAGAGATCACCAACGATGCGGGCAATCAGTGGTTTTTAAATTTTCTGATTTGGGCAGACACTCTGCCTCAGCTTGCTCGGCTCAGACGCAGTACGCTCTTGAAGATCCCCTCGGTGGGAGTGAAGAGTGCTAGTCTCATTGAGGGCTGGCAGAAGCGCGCTCATTTTAGCGAAGAGGTTAAATGGGTTGGCGAGATGATCCAAGAGGATGCCAAGCGGTGTCTGGAACTCGATGAGAAGATTACCCAGTTAGACGCCAAGGTTGCCGAGATGGCCAAGGGCTCCACGATCGCCAAGACTTTGCGTTCGATTCCCGGGTTTGGTGCCGTGTGCACTTCAGAATTAGCCGGCGAGATCGGCACCATCGAGCGGTTTTGTTCCGAGGGAAGCTTCTCCCTGTATCTCGGGATGTCCACGTTGGACAACAGTTCGGGAAAGTCTCAAGGGAGTAGAGCTCCCAAGCAAGTCAACACTCGGGCGAAAGCCGCGATGATGATTGCCTTGGATCGGCATCGAAAATATGTGAGCGAGTCCCAAAGCTACTACGAGAAGAAACGCAGCGAGGGGAAAAAGCACAACCAGGCCGTTCGAGCGTTAGGCCGCCATCTATCTCGGATCATTTACAAGATGCTCAAGGAAGAACGCCCGTACGAAATCCGATCCAAAAAGGGGGATGCCCAAGCCAGGGTCAGACCGAGATCGTGCGTTAAAACGAAAATACGGAGGCCAAAATTCTCAGCGACAATCTAAAATTGAAAGTCTACACAGCAGAGCAAGGAAAAACACCGCTTACCCACTTGAAATTTCCAGCGGGATGTTCTGGCCTGAGTATTGACTTATTTACCCATGGTGACTTCAGCAACTCACCAATTCGGAAGGGATTTGGGGATTATCCCAATTTCTGGTTCGCGCTTCAGGTTCACCCCTTATTCGTGTTCAACTGTGAGATCCAGGCTGAACGAGGTGAGGCAACGGAAAGACCGAAACTGGTGAAGCCCGTCAATATTGAACTGCCGAAGGCGATAAGCGATTCGAACAAACCGTGGGCTAGGTGTCTCGCTCGCTTGTCGGACCCACCTCGCCGGTGCACCATGGAATGAAAGCCTTCATCTTGCACGTCGCGTTATGGGCCGCGAGTTCCTTCTCGAATATCCCGTGGATCTCGCGGTCTTCGTCCTCGTATTCCAACTGATAGCCGCCCTCCTTAAAGCTCTTGGCCGACCCTTCTGGGGCACCGCCCCAGGGTTTTAGGAGACCCATATCGCCCTGACGAAGCGCCAGGTAGCGGGCGCGAGTGCTTCCGGAGTTGAAGTGTTGGTGGAAGCAGTTGTCGCTGGGAACGATCACCATGGAGCCGATCTGCCAGTCGCATTTCCTCATGTCGGAGCGGTCTTCCTTGGTCCAGAGCAAGGAATAGCCGGCGGTGCCGCTGAGCAGCACGAGGTGCGCGCCCGGCCCATGACGGTGAGCCTTCTTGTATGTGCCCACGGGGAACTCGGAGATATGGTTTTTCATATTGTTGTTGGCCATCTCGAGCATGGCGTTGATGCCGCCTGCGCCCCGTTCACTCCATCCATAAAGCGGCATGTCCGGCGCGTTGGCGATGAAATTGGATTCCCAAATGCGCCGGCTGAAGAGCTTGCCCTTGCCGCTGAAGTAGTCCTCCTCGCCCGAATAGCGGCCGCTAAACGTGTAATCGCAGTTGAAGATGAATTCGTCTTCACCATAGAGGCGCATCATGGGAGGTGCGTTGGTGACGGCGATGTATCGGGCAGGCTCGTTGCCGCTGCCGTTGAAGTTCTGGTACCACACATTGAGCGGAATCGAAAAAATACTTCCGGCCTGCCACTCGAAACTTTGCTTGGCCTTCCCGTTTTTCTCATGTTGCCAAATTGTCGTTGCTCCGCGGCCCGAAACCACGTAGATTGTCATCTCGTACATGTGGTGTTCCGGCTGAGATTTGCCTTTGGGTTTGAT
>JBFJNS010000165.1:0-6471 GCA_041618055.1 Binatia bacterium | reverse complement strand
CTGAACCAGTACGTCGGCGCGGTTTCTCCACTATTGGGGACAGCAGCACCGCAGGACAGAGACTCCGGCACGTCGGGATGGGACCGGTTGATGGGGCTGGGTAGTCTGGCTATCGGATTTGCGGGGTTATAATGGGACTTCTCGGAAAAATAGCGGACAACCCGTCGGCGGCTAATCTGATGCTGATGGGCCTTGGTTTGTTGGGGTCGAAGAGGCGGTCACAGGCGGACCGGTATATCGGCGGGATATCTCAGGGACTTTTGGATCAGGCTCAGTGGCGACGGGGTGCAGAAGAGAGAGAGCAGCAGAAACGGCTGAGAGAGGAACAGATCAGGCAGGCCCAGATGCTGAACCAAGCACCCGGAATGATCGAGACCCTCATCGGCAGACCCGGTGGAGAATCGAGAGACCCCGTCAGGGGCGAGCCGATCTATCAATCGGGGTCGGGGTTCCTGTATGACAAAGACCCGATGAAGCTCGCGGCGGGGCTGGCAAGTGTTCCGGGGCAGGCGCAGACGGGCATCGGGCTATTGGCCGACTTGATGGAACCCCAAAAACTAACCAGTTTGCAAGAGAATCTCGCGGCGGCGGGATTAACGCCTGGGACTCCTGAGTACGAGGAAGCAATTCTCAAGATATTGACCAAGCCCCAGACCAGTATTTTTACCGGGAAATGGTGGCCCGAGGGGACTTATCCCGTAGACCCGGCTGACCCCAGTAAGGGAGTGACGCAGATTTCCGGTGTCCCTGAGTCTGGTGAGACGGCCAAGGTGACATCGATAGCGACAGGCGGCACTGGTAACGTGGGTCAGTTAGAGGCCGCAGAAGAGGCTGGAGATATTGACCAATCAACACTTGCGGCGGCAGATTTTGTTCCTGAAATATTCAATATTTTCCTGTCGCCCAATGTTCAAAAATTCAAGACCGCCCGAGACGACTTGGCAGACCAAATAGGCCGACTCAGGTCAGGCGGGGCGATTAACAAAGAAGAGGAAACGCGGTTTATAAATCAACTGCCGAAGTTTGGTGATTCTAAGGATGTTCGTCTGTGGAAGCTGGGGAGGCTTGCTGAGATGTTTCAATCAGTGGGTCAAACGATTCGCCCTATGGACTTTCAGGAAAATGAAATGACGGTGGATGAGATTATCCAGTTTTACGAGAATCAATAGTGGCTGACCTTCAAACTCTTGAGAGCGCACTAAAGAAAGCCCACGCGGCGGGTGACACGGCAGCGGCAAAGACGCTGGTCAAGTCGATCAAAGCAGAGCGGGCGCGACAAGCCCTGCCCAAAACGGGATCGGCTCTCGATCTTCTGGCGCAGGGTGTTAGTTTTGGTTCTGCGGATGAGTTGGCGGGGCTAGCTGCGGCTACCGTCGGCACCTTTGACCCCGCGCTTAAAGGGACGACGTTTGGCGAACGCTATCGAGATGTCCGAGATGCCGCAAGGCGGGGCGTCTCTTCTTACCGTGCCCGCGAGCCCTATGCAGCGACCGCCTCCGAGATCACTGGAGGCTTGTTACCGGGGGGGCTTGCCGCGCTCAGAGTGGTGCCCAAGGCGGGGTCTTCTTTATTGGGTAATTCCCTACGGAACATCGGGGCCGGGGGGGCTTATGGCGGTGCCTATGGTGCGGGCATTAGCGAGGGTGAAACTTTCCCTGAGATTGCCAAAGACACCGCCAAGGGCGTTGGGCTGGGTGTTCTGACGACCGGCTTGGCAACAGCAGGGGGGCTCGCAGGGCGCGGATTACTGAAGGGCGCTATCCGACCCGACACGTCAACACTGCACGACAAATCGGTTCGACTGTTGGAGTCCCAAGACATCCCCCTGACGACAGGGCAGAAAACGGGATCTCAGCGGGTAAGGGCGCTAGAAACAGACCTGGGTCAATCCTTGTGGGGGCCAAAGGTAGAGCAGACCTTTACCAACCAAAGGCGTCAGTTTCAAAAATCTCTAATGAAACTCGCGGGTTTTGAGTCTGACGATGTGGCAGAGGGATTAATTACCGAACACGCGATTTCAAACGCTAAAGACAGATTTGCACAGCGGTATGGTGAAGCACTCAAGGGGGTCAAGGTCCGTCTGGATGGGGATGATTTTATTGACGCGCTGGCCGACATTGAGAAACAACACCAGAAACTCCTGCCCCGCCAGCAGAAAAAAGAAGTCTCTGACCTGATAGAAGAGTTTTTAGATGAAGCAGGCAAGCCATTGACCGGCGAGGAGTATCAGGCAATACGGTCTCAACTCGGGACGAGACAGCGGGCACTGGAAGGGAATAATCCAACCTTTGCAAACCTGTTTAAATCCATGAAAAGGGCACTCGATGATGCTTTTTTGCGTCACACCGATGACGTTGCAGGGCAGACCAAGATGGGCATCGATCAGGAATACAAGCGGTTTAAACAGTTAGAGAAACTGTATAAGCGCAGTGGCGGGAAGGAAGTCGAGGAGGGGATATTGCCGCTGGCCTCGTTAAACCGCGAGAGCAAAAAAGCCGGAACCGATCCGATTTGGCGAGAAATGATTGGCTCGGCGAGCCGAGTGCTGCCTGACTCTGTTCCAAGTTCAGGCACGGCGGGCAGAGGATTAAATCAAATAGTCCCGCTGGGGCTATTAAGCGGTGCAATGCACACTTCGGCCTTAGGTGTTCCGTATGTGGGGCAGCAACTTCTGGGGCGCGGTATCGGTGGAGGTCTCCGGGGTGGAGTAACTCCGGGGAATATGGCCGGATTCCGACAGGCGGGCCTCCTCGCTCTCCCGGCGGCGAATGTCCTCGCATTGCCACGCAATTAAAGCCATAGCGACAGTGCCCATGATAACCCCAACGGAATACACCCACCGATCATCGGGGGAGACGAAAAAGAAGGCGCACAATGCTGCGGCCCAGATTGTTATCGATATTAAGTGCATAACTGAATTATACCACAGGCTTAGAAAATGAGCGATATTAAAGACTGGTCAAACACCGCCGCGAGCAACAACGCAACGCCCCCGGATGGCTTCCCTGAGGGGATGAACCCCTCGGACGTGAACAATGCCGCGCGGGAGGTCATGGCAGCGGTCAGGCGACAGCATGAGGATTCGGCGTGGATCGACCTGGGGGATACGCCGACCCAGACCTCCGCGACCACCTTCACGATTGCGGGCGATGTGACCGCATCCTATACCGTGGGCCGGAGGATTCGCTGCACCGACGCGAGTACTCTGTATGGCGAGATTACTTCGTCATCCTTCTCAAGCCCGGACACGACTGTAACGGTCGCACTGGACAGCGGTAGCCTCTCGGTTTCGCTGACGGCGGTGGCGCTGAGCGTGATTACCTCGGAGGCTAACGGTGGGACGACCAGCGGCAACTTGACTGTTACCGGAGATTTATCGGCTACGGGCACAGTCTTGCCGACGGGCGACACGGCAGCAGGCGATGCGGCTGCTGTTGGCTATACCGCTGCCGAGGGGCTCATATTGACCGGGCAGGGATCGACCAACGACGTCACGATCAAAAACGACGCAGACGCGGATGTTATCACGATAGCCACGGGGGGGACTAATGTAGCTGTGGCCGGGAAAGTTACCGCTGGCGGGGACACCTCGGCGGGTGATGCTTCTGCTATAGGCTACACCGCGACCGAGGGTGCAATCCTGACGGGGCAGGGATCGACCAACGATATCACTCTGAAAAATGACGCGGATGCAGAGGTTGTCGGGGTTCCTACAGGGACTACGATAGTTGAGCTTGCCGGTGGGCTAGTCCTGAATGAACGGGCCGACCATGATGCAACACCAGTGGCGGCTAAGTTGGAATTATGGGGCAAAAACGAAACGCCCAATTTTCTGATCTGGACTGATGACGCTGGCACTGATTTTAGAGTGGGCACGACAGAAAGCGCCTATACCAGTCTTTCCAGCACCTCGGTCGATTTCACCAGCCTCCCTGGCAATTTGCGGTGGATTGTTGTTAATTTTATCGGCATGTCCACCAATGGATCTTCGGCAAAGCTGATACAAATCGGAACCGGTGGTATTCCCACGACATCGGGCTATTCAGGGGCGGCAATGCTAATTGCTAGTGGCGTCAGCCCGTCAGGCGCGAACTACACGGCAGGGGTTGGCATTCAATCGATATCAGCGGCGCATGTCATTCATGGGGCGGTGGTTTTTGGCAGGGCAGAAAGCGCAAATAACCGGTGGGTCGCTAGAGGCACGCTGGCTCTTTCCAGTGGAATTGCAACCCTTAATACGGCGTCTTCGGTGAGTTTGTCGGGAGAGTTAGACATGGTTCGGATTACAACGGCAAACGGAACCGACACTTTCGACGCCGGTTCCGTGATGATTGCTTATGGGTGTTAGAACCTGACCCGATAGCCGATATAAGTTATCGAATCCGATTCGGATACTTCACGCGCCTGAGCGACTGGAAATCCCCTGACAATCCGAATTCCCTTGAGGGTGTATTCCGTATCGACCTGAGTATGTCGGATAAACAGCCCGCCCAAAGATGCCTCGATGAATACCGGGGTAGACGACACATCGACATAAGCGTGGGAATCGAAAACATCAACACCCGCGACACTGACAACTCCGGATCGCGGTTCGAAAGTAGCAGTTTCGACAACACCAGCCAAAACGGTCAAATCGCCAAACCGCCGACCAACCGACAGAAAACCACCGGACAGGTTATCGGCTTGAGCGACTTCGATTTGTGCGATCCACTGGTCGCCAACCGAAAAACCAACTCCGACGCCGTGATACTCGCTGCGATCTGCCAGAAAAGCGCCGACAAACGGCGTGAATTCTGCCTTTGCAGGCAGGGCAAATAAAGCAATTACAACAAACAAGTATTTCATGTTACACCTCCAAAGCCCTCAACCGGGCACTCAATTAACCTTTCGATTTCATAGTTCTTGGGCGAATAAACACACCCGGACAGGACAACCACCACCAGAACCAGCACGGCCCTCATTTCATCCCCCGGATTCTTTCAAGTTCATCGCGGCAAACATTTTTAATAGCCTCGATACCGTCGAGTAACTTGACCTCGGGCGGCGATCTTTCGGGGAAGGGCATATTAACAATCAACTCCAAAGCCTCAATCGCCGCATCGCGTTGGCGTTCGGCTTTCTGCCGGATTTCGACGCAAGCATCCCGCTCAGCAAAGTTACACAGGACACAGCCTTGGGCGGCGCGGTTCGCCATTTCGAGATGCGCTATCCGCTCTTGCTGTTCGCGGAGGGCGGTGATTGTTTCCTCGATTCGTTCAAGAATTATCCCGTTAATTGGCTCCCCGTTATTCCACATCCACCGCAGTTCGTTAAGTCGTCCGATTACTGTATCGACGTCATTCATTTCATCCCCCTGATGCGCTTGGATATTTCATCTGCCTGCCTGCGGGCGTTTTCAATTTCGCGCTCCGTCCACACGACAACATAGCAATTTAATTCTTCGTCGTATTTGATGCCGTTTTTAAGCCTGTCTCGCAATTCATCCAAATCCGCTAGCGCCGCATCGCGCTGGCGTTTGTATTGCCCCGCGCGGTTTTCTCGATAAGCCTCAACCGTTGATTCCAACTCCGCTATACGCTCGCAAAGGTTTTTATTTTCCTCAAGCGCAGCTTCGGCTTTGGCGCTGTAGTACCGCGCGTCCGACTGTAGCTCCCGCAAACAGGGCTCAGCGCGCTCAACCGTTTTTTGCAGGTCTTCCAATTGCTCTACGTATGTTATAATTACCGCTTCGATATCTTTCGCGTTCATGGGCACTTTATTCATCACGCGGAGGGCGGCATACATTTCGTCGGCTAATTGCAGCAATGGATGATAGTGTGTGCCGCGATCCATGCCGGCTGCTTCCATTCCTTTGACCCATGATTCATATCGTTCAATCAATTCTTCGACTCTGTTCATTTCATCCCCCGGATTCTTTCGCACTAGGCTCTGACCCCGGTAGCGGGATCTCCCCGGACAAAGCGCATGACTTATAAAACGCCTTGTCTCGCCCCAACTCCGCTATCCGCTCCTGCTGCTCGCGGAGGGCGGTGATTGCGTCGTTAATATCTTCGGCCTGATGATGATAAGAAATATCTTCGTATTGCTGGGCGCATTGATCCATCCACGATGCAATTTTTTGCAGCCGTTCAATCAACTCATCGATGTTATTCATAACAAGGCGGCTCCCAAAACAAAACCAATAGCTAAGCCTGCCCAAAAAGACAACCAAACTTGCAACTGATGGAGGGTTATTTTTTTAGGATTCATCTTTCCACCCCGCTGCTTTTGCTACGGCTAGGGACACTGCCTCAGCGAGCGTTTTGCCCCGAGCAACCATTCCCCATTCGCTAGGCGTGACTTCGGCTGCGTACTCATATTCATCGTCGCAATAGATCTCGTCGGCTTTGTAGAACGCATACGATCCATGTTTCTCCGCACACATAATCGCCTGCTCGATCAGTTCGTCGGGTCGCCATGTGTAGACCGTAT
>JBFJNS010000164.1:0-6471 GCA_041618055.1 Binatia bacterium | reverse complement strand
GTCCTTATCGATGTTGATCTTCTCAATGGGGTCCATGATGACCCCGATCTGTAGTGGTCGCATGCGCTTCCTGCCTAGGTGACCGGCTGACTGTGCGATCGCTCCCTGATGACCCAAGTTCGGGCCAGAAGATCGTGCCAGGCTCTCTTCTCGCGGCTCCAAAGGACCCAAAAAAAGCCCAAACAGATGGGCGCGAAGCCCGCCGCCGCGAGCCAACGCACGAGGGCTTGGAAAAAAGTAACAGCGGCCTGCTCGAAGCCTACCACACGGAGACCCAGCAGCCGTTTGCCGATGGTCTGTCCGTCCATCGCATGAAAAAAAACAAAGTACGCGCCAGACAATACGATTCCTCCCCCGCTCAGCAAGACGAGAAGAGCCGTGGCGTTTTGCCAAGTGAGTGACTTGCCGTGTGCCGACAGGCCAACTTTATAACCGATATAGGATAAGGTAAACATGACCGCCGCCAGCAACAGGATCACGCAGGCATCGACAACAAAGGCGCTGGCCCGGCGCCAAAATCCGCCCCACTCGAGGGGTTCTTTTTGAGGGGGCTTGTCGGCTTCGGTTTGATCGAGCAGTTCGACCACCCGCTCGCGGCCTAATTGCCATTCTTCGGTCTCGGAATAGTCTCCCAACTCGTATGACTCCCCTTCCGGAGTCAACGAGAATTCCTCCTGTTTTCTGCCAAGAAAGACCCGCCGGGGCGCGAGATGTGCGCCGCAGTGCGGGCACTCCTTGGTGTCGAACTCAACGGAACCGTCGCAGTTGGGACATTGCATGGCTGTGTTGACGGGCTCTTATCATGTGCGTCATGCTAGAGAAAGCCGCGGAATGAAGCAAGAACGATCTAGCCCAAATCCCCCCATAAGAACTGCACGAGCGTTAGCGCCGCGACGGCAGCGGTCTCCGCGCGCAGAATCCGATGGCCCAAACCTACCGTCCTGAAACCAAACTCCCGCGCTAAGGTCGCCTCTTCGGGGCTAAAGCCGCCCTCAGGACCGACAACGGCAATAATCGAACGCGCGTCGCTTGCCGATTCATAAACCGCTTTTAGGGTCTGCTGTTCTTCCCCTTCCCAAAACAAAAGCCTGAGCGCGCCGGCGGCTGGTTGCTTGACCCAATCCCGGAAAAGACATACCCGATGAATAACCGGAATGCGAGTACGGCCGCTTTGTTTTGCCGCGCTGAGTGCGATCGTTTGCCAGCGCCGGGCGCGTTTTTCAACTCTTTCTTGGTCCAGTTTCGGCACCGTGTTCACCGATATAAAGGGTACGACGGTCCGCACCCCCAGTTCCGTCGCTTTCTCTACGACAAAGTCCATTTTCTCACCCTTGGTCAAACCCACGGCCAAGGTGATGTCAATGGGCGGCTCGTCAATCGCTTCGTACGACTGCAGAATTTCGATCTCGCCGGCATTTTCGCCGACAAAACGAATGATGCCTTGATGTTCCCAGCCGCCGTCGTCGAAAAGCGTGACGTGATCTCCGGGGCCGAGCCGAAGCACCCGGCGCATGTGCTCCAGTTCTTGGCCGGTGATCATGCCTCGGTTCCCTTGAAGATCTTTGCGCGGTAAAAAAAAGCGGGCCATTTACCTTCGTTTCAGGAGCAGCGTCACCCACTCCTTTTCATCTTTGCGCTGTATTAACCTGAAGCCATTGGAACGAAAGCGACGCAACACCTGCTCGCCCTGGGGCCGCAAAATTCCGGAAAGCACCAAGAAGCCTTTGGCGCCAACGCGCGCCGCCAGCGGGGCGGCGAGATTAAGGATCGATTCGGCCGTGAGATTGGCCAGCACAACCGAGAATGACCTGCGCACGGCGCTCAAATTGCTACGGTATAGGAAAACCCGTCCCGCAACAGCGTTCAAGTGAAAGTTTTCCCGGGCTACCTTCAACGCGACGGGATCGTTGTCCAGCGCCCAGACCCTGGCCGCCCCCAATTTTGCCAAGGCGATGGCCAGGATGCCGGACCCCGTGCCAACATCGAGGGCGGTAAACTCTTCGCCCTCCAATGCCCGGTGCACTGTTTCGATGAACTCCATGCAACCGCGCGTCGTGGTGTGTGTTCCCGTGCCAAACGCCATCCCGGGTTCGATGGTGATGAGGTGTCGTCCATGGAGCCGCCCCAGTTTAACCCACGGTGGCGCAACGATAAGAGCTCGGCCTACTTTCTGGGGCGAAAAGAACCTGCGCCAGGTACTGTTCCAATTCCTGTTCCTAAGAATGCGCCATTGTATGCGCGCGGCTTGCACTTCCGGGCAAACGCTGTGGATCCCCCGCAGGAAGCGTTGCACATCCCTGCGGATGACGGCGGAGTCGCCGGCATGGGGGAAATAAGCCTGCACCTCATTTTTTTTGATCAAGACGCCGGGAGATCCTCTTTCGATCAAAAAATTGGAGACGGCGTCCAACACCGAAGGGTCGGTTCGCAGCGAGAGCTGGAGCCATGAAGAAGTCACGATTTTTTATGACACAGCGACCGTTGACTATCAATCGCAGAGCCGCCAACCTAGCGGGCCATGTCTTGCCGCAAGCCGAGGCTTGTTAAAAGTGTGACTTCGATATAATGACAATGTCTAAGAGGAAATCACCATTAGGAATAAAGTTCGCGAATTCCATGATCTTCGAGTAAGGCGCTGAGTTAATGGCGCGCTCAGCCCAAGTGCCAAGGCCGACGCGATAGTGAACCATACCGCCGTGCTCGTGAGTTATCTGTCGCAGGGCACGAAGCTCCATGAAGAAGTCTTCACTGCCGAGGCACGGAATTCACAGAGGGTTAGTTCAGGATGTCAGTTTTATTTGATTGGTTCTCCCTCCGGCGTCTATCCCTGAGAGCAGTCGATGGGCTATGAATCGAGGGGGTTCTTGACCCCCGCGGCCATTCCGCTACAAGGTTAAATGACTATGGTACGTATCGCTCCATTTCGCGCAGTTTTCTATAACCAAAAAAAAATCCGTGATCTTTCGAAAGTCATCACGCCTCCTTATGATGTGATCTCCAAGGAGGAACAGGAAAGACTCTATCGCAAATCGCCGCATAATTTTGTCCGTTTGGATCTCAACCAGGAGCCCGATCCCTACACGGCGGTTGCCGGACTGTTCCGCGCGTGGCAATCTGAAGGAATCTTCGAACGAGATGACCTCCCGGCAATCTATTTTCTCACGCACCGTTTTTCGCTCAAAACGGGAGAGGACAAGGTGCGCCAGGGGTTCTTCGCCCTGACCGAACTGCACGACTTCGCCAGCGGTGATATCCGCCCGCATGAGAAGACTCTAGCTGCGCCCAAGGAAGATCGCCTGCAACTGATGCTGGCGAGCCATGCGCAATTCAGCCCGATCTTTGCGCTCTATTCCCAGCCCAACCAATCCATCAACCGTATGCTGGCCGAGCATCTCGACGGCGTCTCGCCTTTCATTGACGTCAAGCAGGATGGCGGCGGGGAATGCCGGCTGTGGCGCATCACGGATCGGGGGCTCATAGGGGAAATCCAGCGCGAGATGAAAGACCAGCCATTGCTCATCGCCGACGGTCACCACCGCTATGAGGCGACGTTGAACTACCGCGACGAGATTCGCAAGCAGCAAAACCAGTGGAACGGACGCGAGGCGTTTAATTTCATCATGACCTACTTTGCCAACATGAACGACGAGAACGTCGTCATCCTGCCCACGCACCGTCTCGTGCGGGGATATGCGCCGCAACCGTTCCTTCAACTGGAGGAGTCGCTGCAGAAGTCTTTCTATCTCGAGCAATATCCCAAGACCCCGGAAGGCAAGGCCTGGTTTCTCAAGGCGCTCAAAACTGGGGGCAAGAAACAACGGCTCATCGGCGCAAGCTTCCACCGCGACCCGCGCTATCTGATACTACGACTCAAGAACAAAAGGATCATGCAACGGTTGGCGAAAGACATGAGCCCGGCACTGCGTGAACTCGACGTGACGACGCTCCATCTCTTGATTCTGGAGAACATTCTGGGTCTCACCCCTGAGCAGCAGACAAGCGGAGACAACGTCCGGTACTCTCAGGATGAGGATCTGGTGCTGCAGGCTCTGGAGAAAGAGGACTATCAGGCGGCTTTTATTCTTAATCCTCCCAAGGCGGAGGATATTTTGACTATTGCTAGCGGCGGCGAAAAAATGCCTCAGAAGTCCACCTACTTTTTTCCGAAACTCATCTCTGGTTTGGTCATCAACAAGATCGACCCGAATGAGGAGATCGGGACCGAGCCATAGAGTTGTTTCCAGCGCAAGCCGCGGTTAGCCCAGCCCCCGTTTGAAAGCACAGGGATTTCTGCGATTTTTCAACCATCGCAATCTCCCACGCTTGCCGCTTCGCCTGAAGGAAAAAGCATGCAAGGCGCCATAAAGAATGCAGGAGATTGTCCACACCCCATGAGAGGCTCAAACAAGGTGGCGGCAAAGGACTAAGGCCGCTCAATTCGTCAGTTCATTTCGCTCCAGTCGGAATCTGGTTCCAAAGCGGAAGTTTAAAGGCGTGTTCGTACAAGCTTGCGCTGCTTCTTAGCACACCCATCTGGGTAGAGCCTGAATCACACGCAGCAGCACTCCGCGCATCTAAAATGGTGGCATAAGGGTTGCTGAGGCCTGTTGGCTTCGAACCAAAAAAACGTCAGCGTTCGAAGCTGGCTAGGCGCCGATTCGCTAGCGGAACTCTGACGCTGACGCGGGGGAGTGCTCGCAACATGAGCGAAAGCCACCGTGCGCCGAAATTGAATATTCGAAGCGGGCAAATCCTCCTTTCTGCGAGCTTGCGTCAACCTGGCAGCAGGATCTGTTTCTTTAATAGGAGGTCGCAATGAATCGAAGACAACTATTCAGGCCGATGCCCTTGATTTTATCCATGCTTCTTATGATGACGCTTCAGGTCGGTTCCAGCGCCGAGGGAGCGGATCGGAATCGCGTAGAGTTCCAGTTAACGGATGAGCCGGGACGATGGTTCAAGAACACCGCAGGACCAGTCGGAGGGACTCAGTCATTGGCAGTGGCGAGACCTGGCGTTGAAGTCAAATTCACAGGCAAGTCCCATACAGTGCACACGATGACCAGCCTTATCTTTCCGACAGGAGCCGCGGGGATGCCCTTTGACACGGATGCAACAAAGGGGTCGCGAGACGTTATCTTGAGAACCCCGGGACTGTACGTGTTTGTGTGCAAAATCCATCCTTATATGTTGGGCGCTGTGATTGTCGATGATCCTGAGACGGAGGGGTTGGACTTGGCAGAAAGCATCAGCCTGGTTACCGGCGTAACCGTGCCGACAAGCAGCGACCTCGCAACAAGATTGCTGCGCACCTTTTTCATAGCCACCAATCCATCGAACTGGCAGGATTACAGATCAAAGGCGCCCTGGCGCGTCACCTATCCCGATGTCGATGTGCGCATAACTGGCGGCGCCGTTGTTAACCTGCCCTCCGTCCTGAACGCTCGGTACGGCAATGATATCGAACTCTCCCCTCTGCATAACCCATCTGAAGCGGGGGTTGGAGAGGTATGGGTGGACACGCAATTTGAATTAACGGCTGGAAAGAACAAGCCGGGCACAGCGACGGCGGTGAGCGCCACTACCTGGCGTCCGACAAGAAAAGTGGCCCTGCCGAAGATCAATATGAACAATCCTCATAACATGTGGACCGACAGGGACCAGAAACTCATATACCAGACTCAGTGGTTCGATAGCCGATTGACGGTCTTTGATAGAGTGACCGGGCGATTGGTTAGAGACATTTCCGTAGGCGAATCTCCCGCCCATGTCATGACCAGGGTCGATACCGACCAGGTACACGTTACGGTGAATGGAGAGAAAAGAGAGGATTCGGTGATCGAACTCGCGCCCGGGGCCGAATCAGTTGAAAGAAGAGTTGACATCGGAAGAGGACATCCGCACGCACACTGGATGAGCCACGACGGAAAAACCATGGTGACACCCAACGCGTTCACTGAAGATTCTTCGATCTATGACTTTCAACTCGACCTCCTTACTCGGATTGTTCCGGTTGAGGCTCACCCGATTGCTACTGGAATGATGCCTGATGCCAGCAAATATTATGTGGCCAATTTCCTCAGTAACAGCATTACCGTAGTGGAGACTGCCACGGGACGGGTGCTCGAAACCATAAACTTGATTGCCAACTACGATCCTATCAGCGGAGAGATTACGGGCCCGGTCGGCGGCTTACCGATTCAGACCCCTGTAAGCCCGAATGGCAAATATATGGTGACGGCGAACACCTTGACGGGGACCATCACCATCGCGGACACGAAGAGCGAAAAGCTCGTCAAAATGCTGCCCTGCGATCCAGGCTGTCATGGGGTTCAGTTCGGCGCGAAAAAAGGAGGGGGCTACTACGCTTACGTGTCGAGCAAATTCTCAAATTCTCTTTTGATCGTTGATGCCGATCCGAATAACGATGGCGATAGCGACGGTGTCTGCAGCGACGTCGACAACTGTCCC
>JBFJNS010000163.1:0-6504 GCA_041618055.1 Binatia bacterium | reverse complement strand
TCGAGGGCCAGTTCGTACGCATGTTCGGGCCCAGCCAGGGAGACTCTTGGCAACCGAGTCACCGTTCGGCGCAACCAATCCCGCGCTCCATAGGCGACGGCGCCGCACGCGAGGGTGGCGAGGCTTAGCGCAAAAATGGGATTGAAGCCGTGCCATAGCGCGAGCTTGATTTCCGTGGGCTCGGCGCGCACCGCGGCAATCGCCGGCTCTACAAGGGGCGTGGCCAAAGCATCTGGAAACAAACCGATAACTAGACCCAGCCCGGCAAGTATTCCCGGTCCGAGCAAAAGCCGCCATGGGGGTTCGTGAGGCTTTTTGGGTGTGGCAATCGCTCTTCCAAAAAATGGACGGATAACTACAAGCGCAGCCACCGCCACGAGTAAAATGTTCGCCAGCACGCCGGCGCCGGTGATGAGAATGGCCGCTTGGGGAGCCTGCAACTTTGCCTCGTATAACAGCTCCTTGCTGATAAAGCCGAAAAGCGGGGGTATCCCCGCCATCGAAAGCGCAGCCAAGCCGGTGATGACGGCGGTGACCGGCATCACCTTTCTGAGTCCACTCAAGCTCTCTACGTCACGCGTGCCGGTTTCGTGATCGACGGCACCTGCAGCTAAAAAGAGCGCACCTTTGTAAAGCGAGTGCACAAACAGAAACACGATGGCCGCCTTGATCGCTAAAGGGGTGCCGAGGCCGAGAAGCAGCGTCAAAATACCCAGCACGCTGACCGTGGAGTAGGCAAGTATGCGCTTCAAGTCGGTTTGCATGAGCGCACAGCCGGCGCCGATGAGCATCGTGGCCGCGCCGCCTACCGAGACGATATAATGCCATGCGTCCGTGCCTCCCAGCACCGGGTAAAGGCGCGCCAGAAGATAGACCCCAGCCTTAACCATGGTCGCTGAATGGAGGTAGGCGCTGACCGGGGTTGGCGCCGCCATAGCTGCCGGAAGCCAGAAGTAGAACGGGAACTGTGCGGACTTGGTAAAGGCGCCAAGTAGAATGAGCAAGAAAATGGGCAGATATAAAGCATGGTCCCGGAGCACGTTGCCGCGACCCACTAGATCGGAAAGTTCATAGCTACCGCCAGCGTGGGCAAGTAAGATGAGACCGGCGAGTAACGCCAAGCCGCCTGCGCCAGTCACCAGAAGGGCTTGGAGCGCCGCAGCTCGTGCGGTGTCGCCCTCGTGATCGAAGCCGATCAACAGATAAGAGCTTATGCTTGTCAGCTCCCAGAATATAAACAGCGTAAAGACGTTGTCCGCTAGAACCAGGCCGAGCATTGAAGTCGTAAACATGGACAGGTAGGCGTAGAAGCGCCCGATGTGCGGATGTTCTTCGAAATAACCACTCGCGTAAACAAAGATAAGGACGCCAATACCGGCGATGATAATTCCGAAAAAAAGGCTCAATCCATCGAGATAGAAAGAAAGCTCGATGTTGAGACTCGGCACCCATGGATAAGCGACCCTGAAAGTTTCCCCGGACCAGAGCGGTTTTAAGAAACTAAAAAAATAGACCAGAAAAGTCAGGGGGAGAAGTGCAAGCAGCAAGCGCGCTCTAGCGCCGCCCCTCCGGCAAAGGAGCGGTGCGATGAATGAGGTCAAAAAACCCAGTAGGATGGTCGCTAACATCGCAATAAGCCTCAAATATGCTTACTTAGACTTTTTGGCACTGGCCAGCGAACACGCAGGTGAGTCCAAGCGCGATCGCTGTCTATTCAATCTTCCAGCAAAACGCTCGTTTAGAACGTGAGCGTCCAAAATCCCGCCGGGTCGATCAGATCGCTATGAAGCTCGGGACATAACTACTCTTCACTACAGGCGTCTAACCTTGTCTTGCTCTGACTGCGCGCCTTAGAGATAGTGACGGACCGGGAGTTTCTGTACCAATTACTATGTTGCCAACTATGGTGCAAGCAGCTCAATCTTAGGCTGTAGGGTATGTAGTGTATCGGTGCCGAACACAGACATTATCGGTTAGCCACAATCGTGCCCGCTTTGGTTTGTTCTGTGTCGCCCTTGAGTCCCGATTGTCTCCGTATCGTATAAATTCGGTTTTTACCCGTATCCTAATCTTCCAACTTCAATGGCCCCGTCACCAAACGATACCGATAGCCGCCATCCTCAGGGAGTTGCTTTAGGGGCCTGGAGCGAAATTTTTCCTTCTTTGATCTGGAAATGATTCATATCTCTGTGTGGCTAAAATTGCCCAATTGCTAGTCATACACAGCGTTCGGATACCCCGATAGTCGCTCAACGTGCCCAACAGCCTCGCGGCGCCATTTTTGACATCTTTTTGAAATCCGTATAACATAATTTTTAATGGTGTGTGCTCGAGGATGAAGTGGTTGGTAAGAGTTGTGGAAAGGCAGCGCGGCAATTACCAGGTCGAAGAAATCGCCTGGGAAGATCGGTTCTCTTGCTCGAAAGCATCGAGCGACATTCCGATATTGGTTGGGTCCCTGTGGTGAAGCACCGTTGGTTACACGGCTTTTTGCGGGAAGCAACCGAGAGTCGGTTTGCAGCAAAGATGAAGCGTCAGCTTAAACCGTTTCCCGTCAACCCGGCAAACAATACCCCTTGTTTGAGAGGGTTGTGGACACGAGGAAGCGGTCGGTATAAAACATTTCTTGCTTGCACTAGCGATTTTCACCTCGATTCTGTTTCTTACAATTCCCTACCGTACTGAAAAATTTTAGTACTGGTCTTCTTCCATTCTGGGGCACCCTCCGTCATGAAATCGAATGATCGGCCGACTTTTTTGCCGGATCGATCAGGGGGAGGCGGTTCTGCTTGCAGTTGGTAAGTTTCTCTTTCTGCTTGGGTTTTGGTTCCTCGTGTCCGGTCGGATCGACGTGACGAATCCTGGGGACCGTTACTTGATCGGGTTCGGGGTAGCGGCAAGCGCTTTCGTGACCTACCTAGCGGGGCGCAAAAAGATGCTCGACGAAGAGGGCCATCCGATTCATCTGATGTCTCGGTTATTTGCTTACGTGCCGTGGCTGTTGTGGGAAGTGGTCCTGGCCAATCTGGATGTCGCCTATCGCGTCTGGGATCCAAAGGCGCCGATCGATCCGCAACTCATCGTGGTTCCTTTTCAGACGCAAACAGGTATCGGCACAGTCATCTACGCGAACTCGATCACAGTCACGCCGGGCACGATCACCATTGGCGTGGATATGGAGAAGCGGCAGATGCTCATCCACGCTCTCACAAACAAAGCGGCCCAGGGTTTGCTCTCGGGTGAGATGCACGAGCGGATTCTGAAACTCGAAGGGACACGCTGATGATATCCAATTGGGTCATGTTATTTGCCGGTGGGGTCGTCCTGATTGCGATTGCTTTGGTTTTGGTGCGCGCCCTGCTCGGCCCGACGGTCTATGACCGCATTCTGGCGGTCAATGCTTTGGGAACGAAGACGATCATCTTGGTTGCAATTCTGAGCGTTCTCAACGGGCGACCCGAATTTCTCGACGTTGCCTTGCTCTACACCTTGGTTAATTTCGTCGTGACGATCGCAATTCTCAAGTATAAGGAAGTTGGGCGCCTGGAGTAAAAGCGATGGGGATCCTCGCCGACATCATAACCGTTACCTTTCTGATTGGCGGGGCCTTTTTTGCCCTGACGGCCGGCATCGGTGTTCTGCGGATGCCCGACTTTTACTCCCGGGCGCACCCGGCCGGAAAAAGCGACACCTTAGCCCAGACCCTCGTGATGATTGGCTTATTCTTTCAAGCCCTGCAGTCTGAGGACTTGGGCGTCTGGTCGGCGATCAAGCTGGTTTTGATCAGCATCTTTCTATTCATCACTGCGCCCACCGCGGTGCACGCGATCACACGGGCGGCCCATGTCGATGGCTTGCAAGTTTGGACGAAGGACGGCGGCCATGAGTGAGTATTTATTGCTCGACATCATCCTTCTGTTTCTTCTGGTCGTGACCGCGGTGAGTGTTTTTATCATACGAAATCTGCTCGCGGCGACGATGGTTCTGTCCCTGTATAGCCTGCTGATGGCAGTGGTGTGGTTGAATCTGGACGCCGCCGACGTCGCACTGACTGAGGCGGCTGTGGGAGCGGGAATCGCAACCGTACTCTTAATCGGCGCACTCGTGATTGTGGGGACCGAAGCGCGCGAATACCCTCATATTCACTGGCCTGCTCTGCTGCTTGTCTTATCGACCACGGCCGCATTGGTTTACGGCACACTGGACATGCCGCGTTTTGGAGATCCGTTCGCTCCGGCGCATAATCATGTCGCTCCCGAATACATTGCGCAAAAAGTGGAAAAGATTCACGCCGAGAAGGACGCGGCGCAGGGCGACGTTCATCACGAACGCGAGTCTGACAATTTCCACGGACATGTGCCCAACTTGGTGACCTCCGTGATCGTGAACTATCGCGCTTACGACACCCTCTTCGAGGTGTCGGTGATCTTCACCGCCGGACTGGGGTTGATTCTCCTGGTGGGGCGGCCAAGGTCGGAGACGGGAGGCGGCTCATGAAGGATCAAGTGATTCTGCGGGTGGTCACCAAAATCACCACGCCTTTTATTTTGGTGTTCGGCTTGTATGTGATCGCGCACGGAGAAATCAGCCCCGGGGGAGGATTTCAGGGCGGTGTTCTGCTCGCCTCCGGCTTTATCCTCTACGGGCTGGTATTCGATCTCTCGGAGTTGGAGTCGATACTTCCGCGGCGCGTTACCGACTCGATGGCTTGCATTGGGGTGGCGGTGTACGCGGGCGTCGGAATGGTTGGAATTTTAGGCGGCTATCGTTATCTCGACTATACCCCGTTGCTGATAACGGGTGCGGCGTCGGCAGAATCCTGGGGGATGACGCTGGTGGAATTCGGTGTCAGTCTCACGGTGGCTGCGGTCATGATCACCGTGTTTCGCGAGGTTTCCCAGGCCAGGGCCGCCGAGGACTGAAGTGCTCTGGGTCGATCTCTACAACTACTGGATTTTCATCGTGGTGATGATGATCGGTCTCTATACCGTCATCGCAAGTCCCAATCTCGTGAAAAAGGTCATCGGCCTGAGCGTGTTCCAGACCGCGATTTTTCTTTTTCTTATCTCTCTGGCCAAAGTCGACGGAGGCACGGTGCCGATCACTCTCCCCCCCGGAGAACTTTATTCGAACCCTTTGCCGCACGCACTGGTGCTCACCGCCATCGTGGTTTCCGTCAGCACCATGGCTGTAGCTCTCGCGATTCTCATCAATATCAAGCGGGCCTATGGCACGGTTGAAGAAGATGAAATGGAGGAGGCGGAGCACCCTTGATCCACAACCATCTGCCAGCGCTGATCGTGATCTTGCCCCTCTTGGTTGCGTTGCTGCTGCCGGCGCTCGGGCGCGGCCATAGGCCCTGGTTCGCCGCAACGCTCACGACCTGGGCAGTGCTGGGTATGACCATTGTGTTACAGCTCCAGTTCATCGGGTTTCTTCAGAACCCAGCAACCTCCGTAGCCTTCATCAGCTATCCCATCGGCAACTGGCGCGTCCCCTGGGGGATTGAGTTTAGGGTCGATGCGCTCAATATCTTTGTCCTGCTTGTCATTTCGATGATCTCGGCGGTCGTCACGTTTTATGCGCGCCTCAGCATCGCGAGTACGATCCCGCTCGAACGGATACGTTTCTTCTACTCGGTCTGGTTGCTTTTCATCAGCGGGCTTCTCGGTGTCACGATGACCGGGGACATCTTCAACGTCTACGTGCTGATCGAAATTTCTGCGCTCGCAAGTTACACGCTGGTGGCGATGGGCCACTATCAAAGCCGCAAGGCGTTATCGGGAAGCATTAACTATCTCGTTCTCGGCACGATTGGCGCAAGCTTTTTTTTGATCGGAGTGGGCTACCTTTACAGCGTGACCGGAACTCTCAATATGGCCGACGCCGCCGAGAAATTGAGACCCCTTCATGACAACCGGGCGGTGATCACCGCTTTCGCATTCATGCTAGTCGGGCTGAGCGTGAAGATGGCGTTGTTTCCGCTTCATGGCTGGCTTCCCGATGCTCATGGCTATGCCCCGCCCATCGTGTCAGCCTTGCTTTCCGGTGTCGCCATCAAGGTAGGGGCCTATGTGATGATTCGGCTGCTATTCTCCGTGTTGGGATTAAATTTCAGCCTTGCGCTGCTTCCCACGGGGCCTATCATTTGGATTCTTGCCAGCCTGGCCATTGTCATCGGTTCCTACACTGCCATTCAGCAAACGAGCCTCAAGCGCCTCCTCGCATACTCAAGCGTGGCGCAGATCGGCTATGTCGCCCTGGGTTTCGCTCTGGCAAACGAGAACGGGCTAACCGGTTCGTTGATTCATATTTTCAATCACGCTCTGATGAAGAGCGGTCTGTTTCTAGTCGCCGGCATCGTGTCGTATCGCCTTGGCGAAGCCGAACTCAAAACATTGTCTGGGTTGGGGCGGAAGATGCCTTTCACCATGGCGGCGTTGACGGCCGGTGGGCTGGGCCTAATCGGAGTCCCGCTCACGTCCGGGTTCATCAGTAAGTGGT
>JBFJNS010000162.1:0-6515 GCA_041618055.1 Binatia bacterium | reverse complement strand
GGTCCAGAAGGCGCTCAAAGTTTTACCGTATAAAGTTGTGCGTAACGAAAACGGCGACGCGTGGGTAGAGATTCGAAACAAGCAATATAGCCCGGCGGAAATTTCGGCCTTCATTCTCCAGAAGATGAAACAAACGGCGGAGGACTACCTCGGCGAAAAAATTACCGAGGCGGTCATTACCGTGCCGGCCTACTTTAATGATAGCCAGAGACAAGCCACAAAAGACGCCGGACGAATTGCGGGACTAAATGTATTGCGGATTATTAACGAGCCGACGGCGGCGTCTCTCGCCTACGGATTAGACAAGAAAAAGGACGAAAAAATCGCGGTTTTTGACCTGGGCGGGGGAACTTTCGACATTTCGATTTTGGAACTAGGAGAGGGAGTATTCGAGGTCAAGGCCACCAACGGCGATACGTTTCTAGGCGGGGAGGACTTCGATCAGAGAGTTATTGACTACCTCGCGGACGAGTTCAAGAAAGACCAGGGCATTGACTTGCGCAAGGACCGTATGGCTTTGCAGCGTCTCAAAGAGGCAGCGGAAAAAGCCAAGTGTGAACTCTCCTCCTCGATGGAGACGGATATCAACTTACCCTTCATCACTGCGGATCAGCAGGGACCGAAGCATCTTAATATGAAGCTGACTCGCTCGAAACTCGAAATGCTGTGCGCCGATCTCATCGACCGCACGGAAGGGCCTTGTCGCCAAGCTCTCAAGGATGCGGGATTGAGCCCCAGCGATATCCACGAAGTCATCCTGGTGGGGGGCATGACGCGTATGCCTGCGGTCCAAGAGAGGGTTAAGAAAATCTTCGGCAAAGATCCGCACAAAGGCGTTAACCCGGATGAGGTTGTTGCGGTCGGCGCGGGAATCCAAGCCGCTGTTCTCAAAGGAGAGGTCAAGGATGTATTGCTCCTTGATGTTACGCCGCTGTCCCTCGGAATTGAAACCCTGGGTGGCGTGTTTACGAAACTGATCGAGCGCAACACGACGATTCCGACAAAGAAGAGCCAGATTTTCTCCACCGCTCAGGACAACCAGACCGCGGTGTCGATTCGCGTGTTCCAGGGGGAACGAGAAATGGCGGCAAATAACAAGCTCTTGGGGCAATTTGATCTCGTCGGCATTCCGACAGCCCCACGAGGCGTGCCGCAGATTGAAGTGACCTTCGACATCGATGCCAACGGCATTGTGCATGTTGCCGCGAAAGATCTGGGAACCAGCAAGGAGCAGTCGATCAAGATTACGGCCTCAAGCGGGTTGAACGAGGAAGAAATTAAGCGGATGGTCAAAGACGCCGAGGCCCATGCCGCAGAAGACAAAAAACGAAAAGAGACCGTTGAGGCTCGCAATCAGTTAGACTCGCTCATATACTCTACGGAAAAATCCCTGAAAGAATACGGTGGCGATCTTGACCCCAACGTTAGAGAAAATATCGAGACGGCACTAAAGAAAGCGCAAGAGGCGTTAGACGGTCAAGACGCACAGGCAATGAAAACCGCTGCGGAGCAGCTGAGTCAGTCTTCGCATAAGTTGGCGGAAGCCATGTATGCAAAAGCCTCGCAAAAGCAGGAAACGCAGCAACAGACCTCCGGGGATTCAAGAGATCATGCAGCCGGGGACAACAAAACGAAGAAGGATGACGTCGTCGACGCCGATTTCGAGGAGGTCAAGGAATAAGAGCCATCCGTGGCATCATCCCGATGCGCCCTTGCTAATGAGGAAAAGCCCCTACTCCTGAAGACTGGAAAGGAGAGGGGCTTTGCCGCGTATAACATGTGCCGTAGAGCAATAATAGAGGTCATACGTTGAACGGTAAAAGCGATTATTACGAATTGCTCGGCGTCGATCGGAGTGCCAGCGAGGACGAGATCAAGAAAGCCTACCGAAAACTCGCCCTCAAGTTTCATCCGGATCGTAACCCGGGAGATAAACAAGCGGAGGAAAAATTTAAGCAAGTCTCCGAGGCATATCAGGTCCTCTCCGATCCCCAGAAGAGAGTTCAGTATGATCAGTTCGGGCATGCCGCCTTCGGTGATGGCGGGCCTTTTGCTGGCGGATTCGATTTCACGGCCGGATTTGAAGACATCTTCGGAGACATTTTCGGAGAGTTCTTCGGCGGCGCCGCAGGGCGGCGACGTGGTCGAAGCCGGGGAGAAGATCTGCGCTACAACTTGACCTTGTCTTTCGAAGAGGCGGTTTCGGGCAGCGAGAAGAAAATCAAGATTCCAAGACATGGACCATGCGATACCTGCCACGGAAATGGTTCGAAGCCGGGGACCTCACCTCAGACCTGCTCGACCTGCCGAGGCAGGGGACAAGTAAGTTTTCAGCAAGGCTTTTTTAGCGTCTCACGGACCTGCACCCAGTGCCACGGGCAGGGAACAGTCATCACAGATCCCTGCGGCACTTGTGGGGGAGCCGGGCGAGTGCGCAGGATGCACACTCTGAACGTGAAAATACCCGCCGGCGTAGATACGGGATCACGGCTTAAGTTAAGAGGAGAAGGCGAAACAGCACCGGGTGGTGGGACGCCTGGAGATTTGTATGTGGTTATCCAGGTCGAACCGCACCCCATCTTCTTGCGTGACAATCTTGATATCCTTTGCGACATCCCTATCAGTTTCGTCCAAGCGGCCTTGGGTGCGGAAATTGACGTCCCGACCCTGGACGGAAAAGTCAAGGTGAAGATACCAGCGGGCACGCAATCCGGGAAAGTCTTTCGGCTGAAGGGCAAGGGTATCAAGGACGTTCAGGGCTATCGTCAGGGCGACCAACATGTACGCATCACGGTGGAAACACCAACCCATCTCACTACCCGACAGAAAGAATTGTTGAAGGAATTTGCGGCGCTGGGCGGAGAAGAGATTAATCCCCTTTCGAAGGGGTTCTTTGAAAAGGTCAAGCAGCTGTTCGGATAATCGTTTCGGGCATTGTTACAAAAGCCTTTTTTGCCGGTTCCCTGTCGGCGATTCACACGAAAAATCTAATTTATTGTTGACCTAGGTGGGCTGGCTGGTTAAGTTACAGTACGGGCTGGAGTGCAATGGTAGAATCTGAATGGAAGGTTGAAGACGCGGAAACCAAGGGGTCGGAAGTCGAGATTCCCGATGTCCTCCCGCTGCTACCCATCCGCGACATCGTTATCTACCCCTACATGATGCTGCCTCTTTTCGTTGGACGGGACGTGTCGATTCGCGCCGTGGAGGAATCCCTGTCACGTGATCGTTTAATTTTCCTTGTGGCCCAGAAGAATTCCGCAGAAGAAAACCCGAGTCAGTCTGACATTCATCGAGTTGGTACCATAGCTTCCATCATGCGCATGCTTAAATTGGCCGACGGTCGGGTAAAAATTCTGGTCCAAGGTCTATCTAAAGGTGAGGTGGACTCTTACCTTCGGGAGCGTCCCTTCTTTGAGGTAAAAATTCGCAAGGTGGTGGAGCCTGCCCTGCAGGAGGTCCCCATTGAGGTGGAAGCCTTGATGAGGAACGCCAAGGAAAAGATCGAACAGATTCTCAATCTTAAAAACCTGCCCCCGGAAATCGTGATGGTCACGGACAACATCAGCGATCCAGGGGTCCTAGCCGACCTTGTGGCCTCCAATCTGCGGCTAAAGATTGAGGAGAGTCAGGCCATCTTGGAGGTCTTTGATCCCATCGCCCGTTTGAAGAAGGTCAATGAATTGCTTAGCCGAGAGTTAGAGCTTTCGACGATGCAGGCGCGCATCCAGAACCAGGCCAAGGAGGAAATGAGCAAGACACAACGGGATTATTTTCTCCGTGAACAACTGAAGCAAATCCAGCAGGAGTTGGGCGACGGTGACGAGCGCACCGAGGAAATCAATGAACTGCGAAAGCAAATCGAAAAGGCCAAAATGCCCGCCGATGCAAAACGGGAAGCGGACAAACAACTCCGGCGGCTGGAACAGATGCACCCAGAATCATCCGAGGCAACCTTGGTCCGAACCTACCTGGACTGGTTGGTGGAACTGCCGTGGAGCAAGAAGACCAAGGACAACTTGAATATGAAGAAGGCCAAGCATGTCTTGGACGAAGACCATTACAACTTGGAGAAAATTAAGGAACGGATTCTTGAATATCTGGCGGTCAATAAACTCAAAAAGAAAATCAAAGGACCG
Source organism: Binatia bacterium (assembly GCA_041618055.1). Classification (GTDB taxonomy): domain Bacteria; phylum Desulfobacterota; class Binatia; order UBA9968; family UBA9968; genus JBFJNS01. Next base: position 2,376 of record JBFJNS010000162.1, on the reverse strand, counting down.
ATTCTGTGCTTTGTGGGCCCCCCGGGAGTGGGTAAAACCTCCTTGGGACGATCCATAGCCCGAGCTCTGGGAAGGAATTTCGTGCGTGTCTCGCTTGGCGGCCTGCGTGATGAGGCAGAGATTCGCGGCCATCGCCGCACGTATGTGGGCGCGCTGCCAGGGCGGATCATTCAGGGTATCAAACAGGCCGGTACCATCAATCCCGTCTTCATGCTCGACGAAATTGACAAAGTGGGAGCTGACTTCCGTGGCGACCCATCGGCGGCCCTGTTGGAGGTTTTAGACCCAGAACAAAACCATGCTTTCAGCGATCACTATCTGAATCTCCCGGTGGATTTGTCCAACACGCTATTTATCTGCACGGCAAATCTCCTGGATCCGGTCCCGCCTCCACTTGCGGACCGGATGGAAGTCATCCAGCTCTCCGGGTACACCAACGAGGAGAAGCTCGAAATTGCTCGTAAGTTCCTGCTTCCCCGGCAACTCGATGATAACGGCCTTTCGACCAAACGGTTGGAGATGTCGGACGACGCGCTGCTGCGCATCATTGCGGAGTACACTAAGGAAGCCGGTTTGAGAAATCTTGAACGGGAGATCGCTTCGATCTGTCGCAAAGTGGCACGCAAGGTGGCGGAAGGAAAGTCCGAACTGACCCGCATCACGCGTGCCAACGTTCATTCTTTCCTGGGGGCAGCAAAGTTCTTACCTGAAACGGAACAAGAACACCATGAGGTCGGAGTTGCAACCGGACTGGCCTGGACTAGCACGGGTGGCGAACTGCTGTATGTGGAAGCGTCGCTCGCGAAAGGCAGAGGGAACCTGACTCTCACCGGGCAATTAGGCGACGTCATGAAAGAGTCGGCTCAAGCGGCGGTGAGTTACGCCCGGGCGCATGCCAAAAAGCTCGGTATCGAGGCGGATTTTTATCACAAGCTCGACATCCATATTCATGTCCCCGCTGGCGCGATTCCCAAAGACGGACCTTCCGCCGGGATTACTATGGCCACGGCGCTCATCTCGGCTCTGACCAAGCGACCAGTCAGCCGGGATGTGGCGATGACCGGCGAGATCACCTTGCGCGGCAGAGTTTTGCCCATCGGCGGTCTAAAGGAAAAATCTCTGGCAGCCTTCAGAGCCGGGATAAGAACTATCATCATCCCGGATAGAAATTTGAAAGATCTGGACGAAATCCCGAAAGTTCTGCGACGGAAGCTCCATTGGATCAGCGCGCAGAACATGTCGGATGTTCTGAACGTAGCTTTGCTCGATAGACCAAACGGAAATCGTCGTACCAAGACCTCGGCTGCGGCGCCAAATGCGACGGCACGCAAAAAGAGGTCGAAGAGGCGCGTCCGGCCGCAACGAGAGAGCCCAAGAGAGAAGTCCGTGCCGCTTAGACCTTAGGACCCCACCCATTCCCCCAACTCGGAAGCCGCCAATGTCAAGGAAAATGCCATAAGCCCCCATTCTTCTCGCCCCAATGCCTAGCGCATAACACAGAATGAAACTCAGCCGCTTAGGAGAATTTGGCCTCATCGAAAAGATCGCCCGCGCTACGCCCAGCGGGCGTGGGGTCAGACTTGGCATCGGCGACGACGCCGCGTGGGTCGCAAGCACTTCGGGATCTTGCCTGATTACATCCGATCTCCTTCTCGAAGGTGTTCATTTTGATCTACACTGGACCACGCTTTTCGCCCTCGGGCACAAGACTCTGGCCGTTAATTTGAGCGACATTGCCGCCATGGGCGGAATCGCTTCTTATCTCATTCTGTCTCTAGGCATCCCGACGCACTACGAGAGCGAGGACGTCGAGGAATTCTATCGCGGCATCACATCCTTATCCGTAAAAAGCGGTGTAGCCCTGGTGGGTGGAGATACCAGTGCCGCCGATTCGCTCATCATATCGGCTTGTGTTATTGGCCAGGCACCGACCCGACCGGTGACGCGGAGGGGTGCAAAAGTAGGAAACGACATTTACCTCACCGGCACCGTGGGGGATTCAGGGCTAGCTCTGACGCTGCTAAAGAGCAAACGTGCGCAACCCGCAGGAAAGGCCTTTGCCTATCTCTTGTCCCGCCATAACAAGCCTACGCCCCGCTTAGCCGCTGGCGCTCTATTGGCTCGGAAGCGGTTGGCAACGGCGATGATCGACGTAAGCGACGGCCTATTACAAGACCTTGGTCACATTTGCCAGGCAAGCGGAGTTGGTGCAGTCATCTGGGAAGAAAAGTTGCCCCTTTCTCGTGCATACCGTGCCCTGGCAGGTAACGATGGCCTCCAATGCGCCTTGTCGGGTGGAGAGGATTATGAGCTTTTATTCTGCGCTCGGCGCCGTGACCGCTTGAGTATAGAGAAATTACAGGACCGCGCACAGGT
>JBFJNS010000161.1:0-6574 GCA_041618055.1 Binatia bacterium | reverse complement strand
GGCTACCTCATGTCAGCGACTGGAGTTGGTGCTTTGGCAGGGGCTGTCTTTCTGGCGTCACGAAGGGATATTGTGGGGCTAGGAAAAGTGATTGTTATCGCCGGGGTATTTTACGGGATCGGACTTTCGGCGTTATCGCTATCACATTATATGCTTCTATCTTTGGTTCTTGCCGTGGTAGTCGGCTTTTCCTTAATGCTGCTGATGGCGTCCAGCAACACGATCCTGCAGACCATTGTTGATGAGAAAAAACGAGGTCGCTTGATCAGCCTGTTTGTAATGGCGCGTCGCGGCGTCGAATCGTTTGGCAGCTTGGTGGTAGGCATCGTGGCACATAAATTTGGTACTGCGGACACCTTGTTGATTGGCGGAATTGTTTGCTCGCTTGCCGCGTTGGTGTTTGCCACGAAATTGCCACTGATACAAGAAACGAGTCGTGCCTTTTATAAGGACGTCAAGGATGCGAAGTTGGCCCCTAGTCCCGTTCCATAGTTCAGGCTGGACACGAGCTGCTCGTCCGTGTCAATAAATTCATGCCGTCACCAGAAAGCAGAACCTTCGTGATGCATCGTTGCTCATCTCCGAGCAACGCTTTGTCGCACGTTCTTCAAGTATGAATGCAACAATCACGGGGATCCTTTGATCAGGTGCAACTATGAATATTGGTCTGAGTGCGCGCTCATCCAGGCGCATTGACACACCGATCCCCCCTTGTCTTCCAGTTGCTCTCAATCTACTCCATAGCTCTTCGTAGGGGCAAAATTGTCAGCGGCCTCTTGCGTCATGAAAGCCTCGCTCAATTGATACTGCTGCACTGGAAATATATTTCCCTCAGAGTCGCGGTTTCGGTGCGTCACATTATTTTGGGGATCCACTCACCGTTTTTCTACCGCTGAAATGACTCGCCGCAATTGAGACAGGTTTTCTAGCAACGGTTGCCTTTCATGCTTTGATCCTCGCTTACTCGTTTTATCGTGTCATCCCGCGAACAGCCTTCTTATGCTGCCTTTCTCTCAGCTTGCTTCCGTCTCCCGTCACTTGGATGTCGCGCTTAACGTGGGATAGCCATCCTTTAGCGGTGATTGCCTATCACAGCTTCATTCTCGGCTATTGTCGGTAGGCGTCGTGGGGCCTTTTCGGGATGGGGACTTCCACGTGGCCAATTCTTTCATGGTTAAGGTCTCGTGCCACTCGATAAAAGCCGCACGGGACATACCCCTATACGACGGGGAACGGAAATACCTTTCAGAAACGAACCGACAAAGACCCACGAGGGAGGTAGCGCCAGTGACGGCTGCACCATAATTGTTGAATATGGTATCTTTGCCGATCACGGCCCAGAAGAGTAGGTACTGACCGACAGAGGCACCAACGACCCCGAAGAGAATATCCAAGCCTGTGGCCCACCTCTTTGACAATATCTTTCCGTAACCCTTCTCCCCGAACAGTATTCCTATCAGCCAACCGGAGATAGCACCCGCTAAAATCCAAAATATCCTGTCCATGAGCACCTCATCACAGTTTTTAACGCAACCCGGACAACTTGTTCGGCCGCCCCCTCCGCACCGCGAAAACGGTCTGGTTAAGCCACGCTAACAGCGCTCTCGTGTAAGGTCGAGTCTGCGACCTCGAAGGTTTCCACTATGGGCACGCTTTCAACCACCTTCGATAAAACTCTCAAGACGTCAAGATAAGCGACGTGATTGTAAGCATCCGCATTTTCCTCACGATCCCAGAAGCTGATAGCTATTGCCTCGTTCCGCTGTGGGGTGATGAGGGTGATCTCGGCCCGAAATCCTTCTTGGGTGCGCAGTAGGGGAATAATCCGCTGAAGAAGAAGACGCCTAAACTCGGGTGCACTGTTGGCCCTGAGCTTTACTTTGACGTTGCGCGCGTACATTGCAGCCTCCTTCGCTGATCTCGTTTGCGGGTTAGATATCGCGGGATGATCTGAAGCATCCCAGCTAACCGCGAAAGGAAACCCTTTGTCGCATGTTGTTTGTCCTCACGCTCGCTTGGGAGAAATTCCTGTCTCGATCGTGTCCTTCTGAATCCCTCATTCTCCTCTTCGTAATTTTGAGCGCGTTGTCGACCCGTTCCTCGGCCGCACTTTTGGTCTCAACCATTACCTCAGCAATCTCGCAAATCAGATTCTTTCTTGCCTTATCCAACATTTGGCGGTCGCGCGGTGATAACGCCTTTGTCTCGTTCAACTCGGTAAGTGATCCAATGATCTTGGCGAGATCGAATGGCAACCCGGAGGCCAACAACTTCGAGTTGTCGATGGCACGCTGCTTCCAGTTCACGGCTGTGGTGGGGAGGATTTTTGTTTCGGCCTCCCGTTTGAGTCGGCTGAGCAGCCTCGGAATCTCGGATCTCTCCATTAACCGGCGGATCCCCAGCGTGTCAACTTTGTCGACAGGGACGAATAACACGTTCCCGCTATCGTCCATCACGGTCAACGAGTAGAAGCTCGTCGGTCTGCCAGCGAATACTTTTTGAACTAAAGCGCCTATGCGACAGGGACCCTGATTCGGATAAACAACCTTATTCCCACGGTTCAGTATCATTTGAGTTTCCTTTCCAGATTAACGCCAACATCGAGAAGGCAGCCTATTTCTCTGAATTATATGGAGTCTCATAAGATCGTTGGGCCGCGTCGAATAACAAGCGGAGCAATCTTTGGAGTAACACCCTCAACCCTGTTCTCGCCACTCGCCGTTTCGTTCCTCTTTTCCATCCGGCGGAAGCCCTTCCTGAATTGCTTTTTCCGGCGAGCCGCTTCTTTCTGCCGTTTCATAAATGTGTCATTCGCCATCAATGGCCCTTTCCTTCTCTGATAGCCGTCGCCATGTTCTATCCGTCACCGTCAAGCCAGTCGAGAAGGGTGCGAATGCTACCGGTGGCCATCGCGATGCTCGTATCCGCCGCACCGTAGTACAGGCGAAGGGTATCACCGTCCGGAGCCAGCGTGCTGCCGCACGGGAAGACGACGTTGTCCACATCTCCACGTTGCTCATAGGATTCTTCCGGGCCGAAGATCCACTCGTCGCTGCGTTTCAAGCAACGCTCCGGAGTCTGTAAATCGAACAGAGCCAATCCCAGCCGGTAAATTGCGCCGGCCGCCGTGGAGCGGACGCCATGATAAATGACCAGCCAGCCTTGCGGAGTCTCGATAGGTGGGGGCGAGAGGCCGATTTTATTAGCATCCCACCACCCCCCGTGCCGAGCTTCCAGCATCAGTTTATGGCTACCCCAGTGGCGTAGATCGGGCGAATAGGAAATCCACATGTGCGCGCCTGGTGCGCTGACCGGGCGATGGATCAAAGCCCACTGGCCCCCAATGCGGCGAGGGAAAAGCGCGGCGTCCTTATCTTCCGGCGGCATGATCATCCCGTAGCGCTCGAAATTCTCGAAATCTTCCGTGAGAGCAAGGGCTACACCCGGCCCGACGCGCGAATAGGCCGTATAGACGATGATGTACCTGCGTAATTCAGGCAGATAGGTAATGCGCGGATCTTCAATCCCCCATACTTCTTCCGGAAAACGTGCAGGATCGGCCGGCAGTGTGGGCTCACCATCAACGCGCCAGTTATCCACTCCATTCGCCGAGCGGGCCACACACAAATGGGAATGCCCTGTTCGACCTTCCACGCGGCAAAGCAGGAGAGTGCTGCCATCGCGCAGCACCGTTGCCCCCGGATTAAAGACGCTATTGGCCGGATATGGCCAGTCGGCCGCGGTCAATATGGGATTGTGCTGATGGCGATGAAAAAGGCGTGGCTGTTGACTATTCATTACGCTCGTGCCTCAAGAGGTTGCAGGGCATTATCGGCCAGGCGCAACTCCAGCAGCGCTTGGAGAAAAGCTAATGTGGACTCGGCCCCCTGATTCTGGTTCGGGCGGTCGGGATGTAGACCGTCGCGACAGCCACCCGTTGTGGGGTCGTAGATAGGGCAGTTCAGGTCGTTGCGTCCAAGAAACCACTCGAAGGCTCGTCGCGCCTGTTTGCGCCAGCGATCCGCCTCCGTGATTCGTCCGGCTTCGAGACAGGCCGATACCATGGCTTGAGCTTCCACGGGCTGCTGATCGAAGCGCGCACGCTTACCGCCGCGTTGGAAAAAGCCGTTGCTACCGATGGGAACAAAATGGCCTCCGGCTCCATCAGCGCTCTGCACATCGGCTAACCAGCGGAGCGACTCCAGTCCAGCTTCGGTCATTGCGTTATTCGGTATCGTTTGCCCGCACATAAGTACGGCATGCGGCATCACCGCGTTACAGTAGGTAAGGACATCTTCGTACCAGCACCATTCATCCGAGCGGTGGACTTGATACAAGGCCATAAGGCGTCGCGCCAGTTCTTCGCGAATCTGTCCCGCTCGCCGGTCACCCGCAAAGCGCTGGAGGTATTCGTGGATACCAATGAGCGCAAACGCCCAGGCCCGCGGGCTGGTCGTGGCGACGATCGCCGGTAAGGCCTGTTCGAACAACCAGCCCGCCATGCTATGAAGCACGGGGGTATTCGAGCGGCCGAGCACCGTACCCAACGCCCACAACGTGCGACCGTGGCTATCGTCCGAGCCGCTATCTTCGAGCCAGCGGCGCTGATAATTCATAAAGTTGCGAAATCGTCCGGTCTCCTTATTAAAAGCGTACCAGACGAAGGCGAGATAACGGGTGGCCAGCCCCAACGCCTCGCCATTGCCCAGTTCCTCAAGAAGAGTGCTCACCATAAGAGCCCGGGCGTTGTCATCGGTGGTGTATCCCTCGTGATAGTTGGGTACGGTGAAAATCGCGTGTTGCAACATTCCCGTCTCGTCCGCCATGTGCCGTAAGTGATCGAGTTTAACAAGCGGCAATTCGCCTGCGCGTTTGTTCAGCACTTTCACGGTGAAACCCGGGAGGCTGAAATGGCGACGGTCGGCGCGCGCGCGTGCGAAAGTCTCCATGTAACGGCGCGCAACCTGAGGCCAGACCATTTGCCGGCCGAAAAGATAGGCCCGCTTACGAATGGCGTGGCGCTTCGCCTCGTTATCCAAAAGATCAATCACTTGATCGGCGAGAGCCGCCGGATCACGAAATGGCACCAGCAGTCCACGCCCCTCGGCCAGCATCTCTTCAGCATACCAATAAGGCGTGGAGATCACTGTCTTGCCCGCCCCCAAAGTATACGCCAACGTGCCGGATGTGATCTGCATCGGATTGAGATAAGGAGTGATATAAATATCCGCCGCACCAATGAACTCGACAAGCTCCTCCGAGCTGACGAATCGGTTGTAGAAGATTACATGATCTTCCACGCCTCTCTCCTGGGCTAGCCATTGTAGAGAAAGCCGATACGCTTCGCCGTCCCGCCTCTTAACGTGGGGATGAGTCACCCCGAGGATGATGTAGACCACGTTGGGATAGCGAGCCAAGATAGCGGGTAACGCCGTGATGACATTTTCAATCCCTTTGTTGGCTGACAGCAATCCAAAGCTGAGCAAGACGGTTTTGCCCTCGACTCCAAACAGATCCTTATGAAAACTCGGATCGATGAACGGCATGTCGGGGATACCGTGGGGTATGAAATCAACCTTCTCGGGCGACACACCATAGATTCCTTGCAAGAACTCCGCGCCGCGTTTGCTCATGACGACCAGCCGATCCGACAGGACCGCCACGTCTTTCAAGACCCGCTGCTGATCCGGGTCGGGGTCGCGGAGAATAGTGTGCAAGGTTGTCACAATGGGCATGCGAAGTTCTCGCAAGAGGGCCAGAATGTGACTGCCCGCCTTGCCCCCGAAGATGCCATATTCGTGTTGTAGGCAAACGAGATCTACGTTGTTGGTATTCAGAAAGTCAGCGGCCCGGTGGTAGGAATCAATATCCTTCTCTGCCACCTCAAATCGGACTCTGGATGGGTAGGCGTAGCCGCCCTCGATGTCGTTCACAGGAACGGCAATGCACGTTGCGCCACGGTCTTCAGCGGCGATCGCCTCACACAAGTCGGTGGTAAACGTGGCGATCCCGCATTGGCGCGGCAAGTAGTTACCGATAAAAGCAATCCGAGTGATCTGGGAATGGTTAAGGCTCTGTTCCATACGACAAATCTCCTCGCTGGCAGTCGCGCCTCGCGATTCCCAGTCATTTCCTGGCCTAAAAACGCAAAGAGGCGGTTACCCCTAATGGACCGCCTCTGCGATACTCGGACAGATTGGTTCGAGTGTGTTGTAATTGGAACTAGGTTGTCAGTTCCTACAGCACCAATCACTATATCACTTAGCCAGGATAAAGATACCTCCTTCAATTTTTAATTCCGTCGAAGTTTCGAACGATCCGGCGGCGAGGAAACGGCGATGACACTTGTGCAAACATTGCGGCTGACATTGTCGATATCCGCCGCGGAAAGTCTTTTTCAGCCGCGTAAGTCAAACAGCCCCCGGGAGGCCGCGACATGATGTGAGGAGAGCAATTGCCGCGAATTAAATTAGGGGCAAGCGTCAAGACTTGTGTGTAAATTTTTTTGGGGTCTGTTGAGTCCAGTTTTGATTCAAGTGGTAAAAGACTGCAAAAACGATTCTTTGAAGGCTCT
>JBFJNS010000160.1:0-6609 GCA_041618055.1 Binatia bacterium | reverse complement strand
TGGGGACAACAAATCGAGGAGATCTTACCTGGAACTGCGCTCACGGAATTCGGGCCAGCGCTCAAGCGACTCCGCGCCTACAGGACACCGGAGGAGATCAAGCTGGTCAAGAAATCGGCTGCGTTGCTGGATCGTGCGTTCATGGAAGGAATCAGGAAGATCAAACCGGGCCATACCGAGTGGGAAGTGATGGCATGGATGGATTATTTGCTCAAGAAAAACGGCGTGGAAAAGACCTTCAACATCATTTCTCAGGGGCCGAAAGTGGATGCCTACGTTCCGTCTTCACGCAAGATTCAAAAGAAAGGCATGGTCTTTACCGAGCTTACCGCGTGCTACGGCGGGTACTGGACCCAGCTGGCCCGGGCGGTTTCGTTGGGTAAGCCTGATAGCAAGCTCATCAAGCTGCACCAGGGGGCAGTGCGGGCCATCAAGGCGGCCCTGCCTTACCTAAGGCCCGGGAATAAGGTCTCCCAGCCCATGAGCGTCATGGAAGAATCGGTTCGAAGCTCGGGGTTGGATTGTACCCCAGTTTACGGCCATATCGTCGGCATCGACATGGTCGAAGACCGTCCCTCGCCGCAAAACCAGACAGAAATTGTTCCCGGAATGGTTTTTATCGTTCACCCCTGGCCAGTCCTCGATGGTAGCTCGCTTCTTTGGGGCGAAACCTATCTCATTACTGAGACCGGCAATCAGCGGCTGAATAAAGTCAGCGATAAACTGATCGTTCTGTGAAGTGTATTGATCCATCTTCAGCCGTCCGCGTGCGGAGACTCTATCCCGCCTGGGGCTGATGGCTGAAAGCGAATATTTCTGGAGCCCACTATGATCCTCATCACCGGCGGACTTGGATTTCTCGGCTGCAACCTGGCTAAGCTCTTGTGCGACGAGGGCGAGTCGGTGCTGCTTACCAGCAATCGCAACGCCACGGTGCCGCCTTTGATCAATCGTTTTCTCGGCAAGAATCTCAAAACTGTGCCGCTCGACATCAGGTCCTTGGATCACGTCTCGCAGGTGATCCGCGATCACGGTGTAAAGGCCGTCGTACACGCCGCCGTGAGATCCGAAAAAGGCAACACCTCCCTCCATCAAGCGATGGACGTGAATGTGACGGGCACGATCAACGTTTTGGAAGCGGCCCGCAGGGCGGGCATCCGCCGCCTTCTTTTTATGAGCTCCGAAGCCGTTTATCAGGGGATGACCCAGACCACGCCGTTCAAGGAAGAAGAAAAACTGCTCATCACCTCCGACCGCTTTGTCCCCGGAACCAAAAAAGCCGGCGAGATCCTGTGCCTGATGTACTGCAACGAATACGAGATGGAAGCGGTTTCCATTCGGCTCACGCGCGTCTATGGACCGCTCTACAAGGGAATACGCAATCTCCCCGGCCACATGTTGGAGAAGGCCGCCAATGGATTGCCGATTGAGCTTGGCAATTATGACCCGACGGAAGCCCACGACTTTATCTATGCGAAAGATGCCGCCCGTGGATTGGCTTTGATCCTCCAGGCTCCATCCCTGCAACATCGCATTTACAACCTGGGCTACGGCAAGCTGACGAGTGTCGGCGAATTCGCTGCAGCCATTCGCAGGCGCCTGCCCGGGGCGGTGGTGCACCTGGGAGACGGCCCCGGCCCGCTGACTTCAACCAAGACCCAGATGGACATCCACGCCTGTGTCGACATTTCCCGTCTTAAAGAAGATCTGGTTTTTTCCCCCGAATTTGACCCCGACCGCGCCGTGGAGCATTATCTCGAATGGGCTCGCAGTGGTATTTATCGCTGAGTTCGCTCCCGAGTCGAAGCGCCACCGTAAATCTAGATTCCTCGGCTTGCGAATTGCGCGCAGACGGTGCTAAACAATCCGGGTTGGGGCATCGCACTTCAAAATCACTATAGGAAGGTTCGATCATGAAAACTCTCATCCAGGGCGGTTACGTCGTCGGTTTCAACGGCAAGGAACATGAGATCATCAAGGACGGGGTGGTCGTATTCGCCGGCAATCAAATCGAGTTCGTTGGCAAAGAATACAGCCAGCCGGTGCAAAAGAACATCGATGCCAAGGGCTGTTTAGTTTCACCTGGTTTCATCGATACCCACTTTCACTCGGGAATCAATGCCAGCGACTACATTCTCAATGACTCGACGAAGGTCGATTTCTTCGCCTCGAACTATCTCGCGCACGGGGGCCCGACGCGCGAGGGCGCTCATGCGGCGCACCTCAAAGATGTCGATATCGGGCAACGTTTTTCGCTGATTCATGTGCTCAAGAGTGGGGTCACCACAACCATGGAGATCGGCGGGCCGGGAATCAATCACGGACCGTACGTGACTATGGTGGATGAGGTGGGCATCCGTACCTACACCGGGCCGAGCTACAAAAACGTGAACTTCTTCCATGATCGTGAAGGGAGATTGGAATACGACTGGAGCGACGAACGCGGGGCTGAAGGGCTGAAAAATGCCATTGCCTTCGCCAAGACATACGACGGTGCTTGCAACGGACGTATGAAAGCGATGCTCTTTCCGGGCCACGTGGATTCCTGCACGCCGGCACTGCTCAAGGAAACGCGGAAGGCCGCCCGGGAACTTGGCGTGCGCGTCCAGATTCACGCGACGATTAATCTGTTCGAGTTCCACACCGTCATACAACGTGAACGCTGCACACCGATTGAGCTCTTGCACAAAATCGGCTTTCTCGATCCGGAGGTTTCGCTTTCCCACTGTATCTTTATCGCCACCCATAGCTGGCTTGTTTACCCGTATGTCGATGACTTGAAGATAATCGCCGAATCCGGCGCCTCAGTTGCCTACAGCCCGCTGAAGTACTTAAAACTCGGCATCCTGATGGAATCCTTCGATAAATATCGCAAGGCAGGCATCAACATGGGTATTGGTACGGATACATTCCCCAAGGATATTCTCTCCGACATGCGTTACGCCGCGCTGGCCTCTCGCGTCGCCGACAAGAGCTTCATCTCCGGCCACCCGCGCGACGCATTCAACGCCGTAACCCTCGGCGGCGCAAAAATGCTCGGACGCGACGATTTGGGAAGACTTGCGCCTGGGGCCAAGGCCGACATCACCATCATTAACCTGAGGGATATCGCCTTCGGAGCGGTGCGCGATCCCATTCGGTCACTCATGGAAACCGCCGTCAGTCGCGACGTGCGGACCGTCATTGTCGACGGCGAGATTCTTGTCGACAACGGTAAGTATCTCCGCATGAACGAAGAAGAATTGCTGGCGAGGGTTCAGGCCAAAGGCGAACAAGTCTGGGATAGCGTACCCAAATGGCACTGGACGGGTAAGAGTATCGACGAGGTCGTGGCGCCGAGTTTCAGAATGAAATGAGCGCTCACCAGGCATGATCGCTCACCTGCGGCAGCGGACCGTTCCTTTCACGCGAATAGGCTGTTGTCAGCTTGGTCGAACGGCTCGCCTCTGGACCCTCAAGGCAATCGTTCCTGCGCAATTCAAGTTCAACCCAGTTTCCGCAGTAGATAGCCTCTTAAGGAGCCTGGCGTGACCCTTTCGTCGCGAAGACAATAAGCCGCTGGCTCTGAGCGGACAACTATAGCCGGTGCATAAGCGAGCAACCTCGAGGCCAGGGCGACGGCTCGCCAACTCGCAACAAGGACTGCGAAATTGTGCGCCTCGGTGTCTTCGCCACTCAAGGCTCACCCCAGGCTCGGCACACGCCGTATCCGCAACTGCGGAATCCAGGTTCAAAATCCCAGGTACTGAAGGCTTCTCTCAATCGCCACGGAGGGATCAATGACTGTCGATATCGCCAGAAATAAAAGCAAGCTGGTCCAGTGCATGATCAAGCAGGGCAGCACGCTTTCGGAACGTTCCCGTATCATGGCAGAACTCATTCCAAAGAGTAGGGCGGCGCCGAAGGTTAGGACCACGCCTACGGAAAAGAACGGAAGAAACTGCGGCAGGGTCCAGAGGGCGTAAAGCAGGCTCGACAGGATGACGGGCCAAGAAACGAACCAAGGACCGCCGGAATGCTGCGTCCGAAAGCGTTCAGCGAGGGTGCCGTGCACCAGTCCTCGGAACAGCACTTCCGCGATAACGGGAAAGGCGAGCGCGATGGTAACCTGGGTCCAGAACCGGTAGTTCCAGCCCTGAGATTGCGAGAATGCGGCCTCAAAGATCCACGCGCCTCCAGTCAGGCCACCAAGATGCGCTCCGGGAAAAAGCACCAGCCAATCCGATCCAACCGGTTTGCACAGCCCAAATAGCTTCGGCCCCCTGCGCACAGCAGCGAGAATGAGGAACCCGCTTAGAGCAGCGAGTAAACCGACGAATGTGCCGGCCTGACTGCGAAAGTGGCGCTCGATGGACCCGAGGGGTTCGTGAATCCGACCCAGAAAGTAGGCGCCCATCATAGCGCCTATCATGACGGCGGTTGTTCCCGCGACGCTGATCACGACGGCGCGCACGCGCTGCGCCGTCGTCGGGCTGCGGTACGCCCGAGCTACGGCGCTCGCTATTTCCTGCGGGGCAAGCGATGTCCCCGAAGCGCGTGGCGATCCCCCGATTTCCGCCGATCCTCCCCACCGGTTGCCCACGTGTCGGGTGCGCACCGCAGGATCAATTAGATTCAGGCGCCGATATGCGTTTTGCAGAGTCCCGGGCAGGAACGCGTCTACCTGACGCAGGGTGTAGCTGTTCGCACCTGTCTGAAGCACGATGATTCCGAGGCGCTTGCCGTGTAAGCGTCGGAGATGAGGTTCCACTTCGTAAATCCCCATGTCCCCTCGGCAAACGATCGCAAGCTGGTTGTCACCGATCTCCGCCCGCGCCGTTTCTTCAATTTCGACCACCCCTACGAAGTGATGCGAGGAATAGATCATCGCGTCGATGGCGCGTAGAAGTTCGGCCGTGTAGTCCAGGAAGTCGATCTCCTGCCATTTTTTCTCCTTCTTAAAAGCAACTTCATTGCTCCGAAGCTTTTCCAACTCGGCAAAGACGGAATCCTTTAAATCCGGCGGGAATCCACAAAGGTCCTGCATCTCCAGTCCGTGAGTGTCGATGGTACCTTCGAGGCGCACAAGGGGCGTAATCTTTCTGCGTATTTCCGGGTCGTCGTTCAGACGCATATGGTTGAGCAGAACCCAGATCGCAAGAACGGTATCGAGATCCGGATCGTTGGCTTGAATGATCCAGTCTCTTGACTGTAGGTCCAACCCCTTGCGGATCAACACCATGGCCTGCTCGCAGGTAGACAGGGTGAAAGATCGCACGCAGCCTTCGTGATGGTCGAGATTGATGATGGATTTTTCGGTATCGAGGATGGGCCCTCCCTCGGCGGCCCCATCGAGGTAAATGGTTGCCGGCGAGGCCTTCCTCACCGCCCAGGCGGGAACCGTTATGCCCCGCATGATGCGCACCGCTACGGTTGGCGACTCGCTGCAAATCAGTTCCCGATATTCGCCCCTCTTCCGGATTGAGTAGCGATTTGGAAGATCACCCACGACGAGGTCTTTGCCAGCATTATTCGCAGTCATCGGCATATTAATGTCGCCACAACGAATAGATTCCATGCGAGATTATGATTTTGGCCGGGCGAACGGAGCTTCGGATTCTCCCCCAATCAATTTATCCCGCAGAAAGATGAACGCTCGAGATACGGGGGCAGGCGTATCCCGGAATTGCTACAGTTTTGTAAAGCCTATCCGATAACGAGGGCTTATATCAACTCGTTTAGCGCTTTCAAATGTATCTGGCTGAGGCCGGCTCCAACGACCAATGCTCGCCGATGCGCGTCAAGCAATAGGCACGCGAACCGCGGTTCCGCTGCGTGTTTGCCGTCCCCGCGGGCAATAAGAAATGCTGGCATTCCCCGGCCTCTCCGTGACCGGCCCAGACTTGAGCCCGGGGAGCGTTGCAGAGTAGAGGTCGTACAGGGAGCGATCCGCAACGGGCGCACCCGGCAATGACTCGAGTCAAAATCGCTTCCGTTTTTCCCGGTGAGCATTTCTCCACGCTGGAGTGAAGCTCCTTGTTCGACACGTTGAGATTTTCCGGAGGCCAAGGTATATCATGGCGCAAATTTTTGGAAAAAACTGAAGGGAGATTACCCATGTCAGAGATTAATGAGCTAAGGAAAAAGTTAGCCATGTCGTCGCGCATGCTTTTCAACTCAGGTCTGGTGGACTACAGTGGCCACATTAGCGTCCGCATACCCGGTTCGGACCATCTGCTGATTCTGCCGCATCCTGTCAGCCGCGCGACGGTTGCGGCAGACGATATGGTCATTACCGACTTCGATGGAAAACTTGTGGAGGGGAAATACAAAGCTCCGTCGGAGGTGTTCATGCATGCGCGCGCTTATAAGGCGCGCAGCGCGATCCAGAGCGTTGCCCATCTTCATAACCATATGGTCGCGGTGCTGAGCATGGTTGATAAACCGTTTTATCCGGCCTCATCGAACCCCGGGGCTTTCTTCGGGTCCGGCCCGCTGCCGGTCTACATGGATCCCGCCTTAATTCATTCAATCGAACAGGGCGACGCAGTGGCCCGCACTCTTGGAGAGGGCGACGCAGTCATGCTAAGGGGCCATGGCTCAATGGTCGTGGGTCAAGCCATCGAATGG
>JBFJNS010000159.1:0-6611 GCA_041618055.1 Binatia bacterium | reverse complement strand
TCATCGGTATTCCGGCAGGCATTGAGGTTTTCACGACGCAGATCTATTTGCAGCTTACCGAGGGATACATCCCGGAGTACGGTTTCGCGAGTGCGTATTCAGTGATTCTTATCGCCGCCGTCGGCCTGGCATTGATTCCTTATTATCGAGTGACAAAGCATGCGCATCGCTTCACCACGGTGACCGGCAAAGGGTTCAATCCGCGGCGCAAAGACCTGGGTAAACTGCGTTGGCTCGGAGGCACGCTGATGTTACTGCTGCCCCTGCTGCAACTGCTGCCGCTTACCGCTTTGATGTGGGCCTCATTGACTCCCTACCTCCAGCCTCCATCCATGGCGGTGCTGCGGGAGCTGTCGTTTCATCACTATGTCGCCGCGTTCAGCAACGACCAGCTCGTTTCGTCGATTACCAATAGCTTGATCATCAGCATGACGTCGGCCACGGGAGCGGTTTTCCTGGCCTTCGTCGCTGCCTGGCTGGTTGCGCGAACCAATCTGAAAATGCGCTGGACCCTGGACCGCATGATTATGATGCCTCTGGTTTTCCCCGGTATTGTCATGGGCGTGGCGATTCTAAAAATGTATCTGACGCTGCCCATTCCCCTCTACGGGACCATATGGATCATGGTTGCCGCCTTTGCAGGACGCTACCTCCCCTATGCCATGCGTTTTTGTCATGCCGGCTTGCTTGGCATTCACAAGGAACTCGAAGAAAGCGCCACCGCTAGCGGCGCAAGCTGGACCCAAACCGCCCGTAACATTATCGTTCCTCTCATGATGCCGGCGCTTTTTGCCGCCTGGATTTATATCTTTCTCATTACCGTTAGAGAGCTATCCATTGCGCTCCTGCTCTATAGCCCTGGTTCGGAGGTCATCTCCGTGGTCATCTGGGAGCTGTGGGAAAACGGCCATGTCGGTACGCTGGCGGCGTACGCGCTGGGTATCACCGCCGGAACGGTCTTGCTGGCCAGCATCTTCCACAAATTGACGCGCCGGTACAGTTTATCTGTATAGCAGCGATCGGAAGCGAATGGACTCAGGGATGCGAATGGATTCCGCAGGTTATAAAGTTCATTAGAGGCGTCCGCCGGCGGCCCGGGTGACAAAAGATCACCCGGACCACCTGCGGTGCGATGACAAGAGCGAACCGGATCAGTTTCGCCCGACCTTTTTGAGCAGCTTGTTCCAGCCCTTTTCTTCTTTGAGGTAACCCATCGTGGTCATGCCGCGCTCCGGATAATGCCGCGGAAACGGATAGTCCTTCCACGCCGCGCCATAGTGATATTTCTGCAGCACCGTCTGTCCGGCATCACCGATCAGAAAATCGACGAAAAGCAGAGCGGCATGGGGGTGGGGCGCGTTTGCGATCACCGCTGCACCGCCGGCGTTGGTCGGAACCAGATCCAGCGGCACCCAATTGACCGGCGCGCCGGTATCGATCTTTGCCAATACGTGATTGCGGAAAATCGTGGGCGATCCCTGAGCCTCGCCGGCAATGATCAAATCGCGCAAAGCGGCACCGGACATTTTAAACAGCTTGATCTCTTGCCTCGTGTACTTCTCGATGTACTCCCTGCCTTTGACTTTCAACATCGTGCCGATGACCCGGTCACCGGTGCTGTTGAGTGACATGCCCATTTTCCCCTTCCATTCGGGCTTGAGCAAGTCGTCGAAGTTTTTCGGGACATCTTTCTCTGCGACCAGCTTGGTGTTGTACCCGAAGCCGATAAACGATTCGCGGTCGTTGACCCAGTAAATGCCGCCCTTCTCCGCCTCGTACTTAGCGGTTTCCGGATAACGTTTTAGTTCCGGTGAGTCATAGGGCTGGAGAATTTTCTTGTCGCGCAGAAGCATGAGCGTGCCCGGCGTGGTTTCCAGGGCATCAACCAAATGTTGCCCGGATTGAGCTTCGTTGAGGATCTTCGGCGTAAGGTCTTTGCTTCCCGCCCGATAGACTTCGATTTGAACCTCGGGATATTTTTTGCTGAAGGCCTTAACGATAGCCTTGTACGAGGCACCCGCCAGTGACGTATACCAGACGACCTTACCTTCTTTTTTTGCGCCCTCGAGAAGTATCTTTTCCCGATCGGGCCCCATATAGGCGGCCAGTTCCTCCAGCGTTTTTGCTTTTCCGGGTTGTCCCCATAAGATTGCGCCCAATACAAAAATAACGACGGCAAAGATCCTGGCGATCTTCATTTTATTCCTCCTTTCGTTTCAGTCGCGGGAAGTATTTCCCCTTCGTTCCTGCCAATCATAGTAATGTTGTCCTTTTCCTTAAGGCAAATGCCGAGGGGAATTTTTTTCCCGTTTTTTGGGGCCGCATGGGCCCCGATATGCCCGGTTTGGCGATATCGAGGCAGTTGGAGCCATGACGGCGACGAAGACCCACGGAAGTGGACAATGGCTCCGGTTTGGGGTAAGGGAGAGCTGTCAACCCAAATCGCCCGAGCATGTCGCTGAGTTGACGAACAAGTTTCACTGCAGAATCTAAGTCCAATCAATCCGTCATGTTTATCGCTGGCGCTCTAGAAGGAACCCTTGCAATTGATATTAGCGGCCATGTGGCCGGTCCATACGCCGGCAGCCTGCTTGGCGATCTTGGCTGCGAGGTCATCAAAGTTGAATTGCCGGATGGAGGAGACACGCACCGCGGCCGCAATCCAAAGTATGAAGGCTACGGGCCCAGCTTTCGCGCGCTCAACCGCAACAAAAAGAGCATGACTCTCAATCTGCGAGCGAAAAAAGCGCGCGAAATTCTGCTCGAGCTTGTCGAAACAGCGGATATTTTACTGGAAAATTTTCGCCCGCCGACAAGAAAACGCCTTGGTCTTGACTACGATGTGCTGTCAAAAAGAAATCCGGGGCTAATTCATTGCTCCATTTCCGGTTATGGCCAGAGCGGGCCTTACCGTGATAAGCCCGGCTTCGACACCATCGGCCAGGCTCTCAGCGGTATGCTCAGCTTGGTGACGGATCTGGACAAGCCAAGAGTCGCTGGCGTTTCGTTTACTGATCACTGCTGCGGCATCTTTGCTGCCTACGGTATCATGGCCGCTTTACTGGCCCGGCAGAAAACCGGTCGGGGGCAGTTTGTCGATGTTTCCCTGCTTCAAGTGAGCCTGGCGTTTATTGAGTCCCATGTCGCGGATTATTTGAACGGTGGCGAGGCCGTGTCGCGCGACAATTTTCCGCGGGGGCGAATCTATTGTTTGCTCGACTGTGACAATCGCCCTTTGGTGATCCACCTCTCGGGTCACCAGGAGGCGTGGGTGGGGCTCCTCAAGGCGGCGGAACGAACGGATTTGCTAGCGGACCCTCGATTCGGTTCGCGGAAAGACCGCACGGAGCACCACTGGGAGATCGTTAAAATCCTGCAACAAACATTTCGTACGAAGTCCCGGGCGTACTGGTTGGAGCGATTAGACGCCAACAACGTTCCAGGCGCACCGATCAACACGATTCAGGAAGTGTTTGACGATGACCAGGTCAAGCACATGGGCATTCCGAAGCAGATCCGTCATCCCAAGATGGGAACGAGCAATCTGATCGGGAATCCGATCAATCTCTCTGACACGGCGCCGCAGTTCTTTTATCCGGCACCCCTGCTCGGTGAGAATACGGAAGAAATACTCAGGCGGCTGGGTTATGACTCCAACGCCATTCAAGCGCTTCGAAGTGAGGGAGTTATTTAGGCAAAACACGCACCGGCGTTGTCACCGTTTCGGGTTTCGAGTTGCCGGTTTCGAGCTGGCCCGAGACGCGAGGTAAGAGATTTGAAACCGAAAGGAGTGCATCATGGATTTTAGCGTATCGGCAGACCCACCCGAAGTGGTCCCGTTCCGCCAGGAAGTTCGAGCCTGGCTGGAAGAAAACATGCGCGGCTCGGAACATTTGCGATGGTCCGCTTCCTGGTCGACCCGGGAAAACGACGAGGAGTACCGCTTTCGACGTAATCTCGCCAACAAACTGGGGCAAAAGGGCTGGCTTTTCCCCATGTTCCCCAAGGAATATGGCGGTGCAGGCCTGACGATGCACCATCAGATTGTGCTGGAAACCGAGTTGTTCAAGTATGGCGTGAACCTGTCACATGTGTTCTATACCCTGGCACGAATCGTTGCGCCCGTTCTGATCCGTTGGGGAACCGAGGAACAAAAGCGTGAGTTTCTCCCGCCCATCACCCGCGCCGAGATCTGTGTGTGGCAGGTGCTGACGGAGCCGCAGGGTGGCAGCGATCTTGCCAATTGTCAGACCAAGGCGATCCGCGACGGTGACGATTACATCGTCAATGGCCAAAAGGTCATGGTCGGACACCATCTGCCGCCGGACTACCTTTGGACCATTGTCTGCACCAATCCCCAAGGGAAGCGGCATGAAAACCTCGGTTGGCTGCACATCCCGGCCAATCTTCCCGGCATTGAGATTCAACATACGCATATGATGATGGGAATCAAGAACTCCGTTTTTTTTGACAATGTGCGGGTGCCGGCGAAGTACCTGATCGGCGGCGAGAACAACGGCTGGAAAGTGGCCAATACCCATCTGGAACTGGAGCATGGCGGCGATGGCCGTATCAGCGTTGACCCGCTGGTGGAGCGGGTGGTCGCCTATTGCCGCAACACGCATATCAATGGCAAGCCGCTCATGGAAGATCCGCGCGTCCGTGATCTCGTCGCCGACATGATGATCGAGCTCAACACGCTGCGGCGCTTTAACCAGCGCATCTACTGGCACCGGTTTGTAAAAAAACCCCACCCGTACGGCGGTCCGCAGCAACGTTACTACCAGCGTATGTTGAGGCTGCGCAACGGTGAACGATTGCAGTCGATCATGGGCGTGGACGCTTTAGTGCAGGACCTTTCGGTTCACGAGGTCGTGGACTTTGAGTACGCCGTTCGCACAGGACCGGGACAGCTACACGGCGGCGGGACGCTCGATACCGACCGCTTGATATTCGCGCGTCGTCTCGGTTTGGGCCGTCCGACCAAAGAAACGGCGCCTGAAACACATTAGGCCAGTGGCGACAGGCAATGGTATTTACATGGAACGACAGGAACCATTGGAACGTCTTGAACACGCGGCAACTGCTAATTCCAGTCGCTCCCTAAGTTCCAATAGTTCCAGTTGTAGGAGAGAAAGATGGACTTATCATTAACTGAAGATCAAGAAATGTTGAAAAAGGTAGCGTCGGATTTTGTCAAAAGCCAAGTGCCCGCGCACCAGATGACGCAGTGGTACAAAAACAAGGACACTATTCAGCCTCAGCTTGTGAAGAAAGCCGCTGAATTGGGCTGGCTCGGCATGATGCTGCCGGAACAATACGGCGGCGGGGGAGTCTCGGCCGGGGACTGCGCCGTAGTTTTTGAAGCTTTGGGGCACGGCCCCGTGCCCGCGCCCCTTTTCAGCTCGGGCATCCTCAGCGCCCAGATCATCCTCGAAGCCTGCACTGACGAGCAAAAAGAAGCGCTGCTTCCGCCTCTCTGTAATGGCGAGTCGATCGTCGTTCCCGCCATTACAGATAAATCCGCCCACTGGGGACCCGAAGCCGTGGAAACGCGGCTGATAAAAACTCCCGGCGGTTACTTGATGAGCGGGGCCAAACGCTTCGTGCTCGACGCTCAGGGGGCGACGAGCTTTCTCTGCGCTGCCCGCACGGAGGAAGGCAAGGTGGTTTTTCTCATCGTCGATGCGAGGAGCCCCGGCGTCACGGTGACGCCTCTGATTGGCTTTTTGGTCTCCGTTGCGGAAGTTCGCTTTGAGAGGGTCTCGGTTTTACCATCGGCTCTGCTGGGATCAAGCGGCGCTGGCTGGGAGACTTTTGAGCGCGCTTTGGAAAAGGCGTTGCCGATCCTCTGCGCGTATCAAGTCGGTGCGACACAGGAAGTCTTCAACATGACCTGCGAGTACACGCGCACACGCGTTGTCTTCGGCCAGCCCATCGGCCGCTTTCAGCGGGTGCAAGATCACTGTGTCGACGTCTCGATTCACCTCGACGCCGCCCGCTGGGCGACCTATGAGACGCTGTGGATGATTGACAACGGCATGCCTGCCCGGGCGGCCGTGCACGAGGCCAAGGCCCTGGCGAGCGAGGGTTACTACCACGGTACCAATTACGCGCACATGGTCTGGGCCGGGCCGGGCACGGACTATGACCATCCGATGATGGCTCACAGTGTTTTAGCTCATACGCTCTACCAGTATCTGGGCACTCCGGCGCAGCACAAACAACTCATGATGGATTCACTGTTCCCGAGAGCGTCCTCATGACGGAAGTTTGACGACCGGCGCGCTTGCCTTGGCCATCGCGATTTCGGGCTATTTGTATGCAGGATCGTTGATGACACACCGGCCACCGGGAGAGCGGTGGCCTGCAGCGAAGGAGGAATTGGATGAAGACACCAGCACGTTTTCGTGGCGTTTGCTGTCTGTTTCTCTTAGTACCGTCTCTTCTTCTTGCCCAATCGTCTCAACCCGCGGGTGTCATTGAGGCCGCCAAAAAAGAGGGCAAGTTCGTCTGGTATACGTCCATGGCCATCGACACCTCGAAGCCGCTGCTGGACGCCTTTTTGAAGGAATATCCATTCATCAAAGCCGAACTGGTTCGCGCCGGCG
>JBFJNS010000158.1:0-6678 GCA_041618055.1 Binatia bacterium | reverse complement strand
CTTGTGCCGTTGAGGATCGTACAGCTTCAAGCCTTGCTCCAAGTGCGCCTGAACAAGGGCCAACTCTCCGAGACCGAAAAGGGTATCCCAAAGAGCATGGTGAGCTTGCAAGAGCAGTGAGTTGTCTTGCTCACGCTTGGCTACGGCAAGGAGACGCTCTCCTGACTCTCTAGCAGTCTGGCGTTCCCCGCGCGACTCGTTTATCAGCCACAGTCCCCAGAGGACCTCAAACAACTGCGGCGACTCTCCGACGCGTTCGCACAGCGCTCGCGCCTGAGTGTAGATTTCTTCGACTTCCGGGGCGAAATAGCCCTTGGTTGCCATTAGCGCCGGTCCGAGATCCATGCGGATTGCGATGGCCTGCTCGGTAGTCTCACGATTCTCCGGGAGATGCTTGAGAGCCTCCAGTGCCGAGTTGAAGTACTCCATCGCGTCACGGTGCGCCGAGCGCATGGCCGCGCTCGCACCCGCCTTGTGGAGATACAATGTGGATTTATCCCACACCTCGCCCTCGCGGTAATGAACCCCCAGAGCGCCGTAGTGCGGCTCCAGATTCTCCGCATAAACTTCCTCCAGCGCCTTAGCTACGAGGCCGTGCAAAAGCTTGCGACGTGGCGGAAGAATTTGAGTGCAGGCTACTTCCCGGATGCGATCGTGGCTGAAGTCAAAATGTTCTCCTACGCCGTGGAGCATGCGTTGCCGCACCAGTTCTTCGACACCCTCCGCGGCTTCACGTGCGCTCATAGCCGCTGCGCGCTCGAGGATGGGAAAATCGAACTCGCGCCCGATGATCGCAGCTACCGCCACGAGTTGTTTGGCGTGAGCGCTAAGCCGTTGCAGCCGTTGGGAGACGATCGCACGAACCTGTTCGGGGAGGGGCAGGCTGCTGTTTGCCTCAAGGCCGTCACGCTCCTGAAGTGCCCGCATCGTCTCGACAACGATGAATGGGTTTCCTTCGCTGGACGCCCAGACTGCTTGTTCGAGCTTCGCCAGCAGTCGCCCTTCAACGCTTGCCCGTGCAAGCCGTCGGACTAGAGTTCCCGTGTCTGCGCGAGAGAGGGGTAAAAGAGTCAACGAGACCCCCCGCCGATTTCGCTCTAGCTCCTGAACAAGCTGGGAAAGGACTGGGCTTTGAGACACCTCTTCCTCGCGCGCGGTGCCTACGAGCAGCACTGAGCGGTGCTGTATTCGGTGGCTGAGGAAGGAAAAGAGTCTAAGACTCATTTCGTCGGCCCAATGTAGATCTTCGAGAATCAAGACCAGCGGCTGTCTTGAAACCAGGCAACCTAAGAGGTGAGCTACGGCTTCGAAAAGCCGAACCGCGCTTTCGGGAGCGCTAGACAGTTCAGGCCCCGGTCCTCCCACTTCCGGAAAGAGCCGGGCGAGTTCGACTCTCCAGACGGGATCAAGGCTTTGAATGATCTCGGGGTCATCAATGATTCGTCCGCTGCGCAGGATGTTGTTCCAAGACCCAAAGGGAATGACCTGTTCAATCTCGTAAGAGCGGCCTAACAAAGCGAGGCTTTCTCCCCGAATTGCCTCCGCACGGAGTTCCTGTACGAGGCGGCTCTTCCCGATGCCCGCTTCGCCTAAAATGGCGATGGTCTGCCCCTGGCCTTTTTGAGCTTTCCCCATGGCCTCATGCAGTCGGACGAGTTCCGGTTTCCGTCCAATCAGCGCGATCTCGGCAGTAGGGGGCTCGACAGGAATTGAAGTCGGCTTACGCCGCCGCGGTCCTGCTTGACGAAGGCGTGTTATCTCCGTGGGCGGTGCGCGGGATGATCTCTGAAGAATGTCTTGATAGAGCTGCTTCGTCTCCGGCTCGGGCTCCACTCCGAGCTCTCGCTGCAACACCTCAACGCAATGTTGATATTGCATGAGTGCCGCGCCTCTACGGCCGCTTTTAGAATAGAGCCTCATAAGAATTTGGTGCACACCGTCCTGCAAGGGGTCCAACCCGAGGAGTCGTAATGCGGTTTGAATGGCGGCTTCGTCGCGATTGTTCTTCAACTGATGCGAAAGAAGCTTCGCTGAGGCATCCAGCGCTAGCTCGCGAAGTCGCGCACGCTGCGTCCTGAGCCACTCCTCGAACATCTCTTCTTTCACATCGAGACCTTCGAGGAACTCACCTTTGTAGAGCGTAGCGGCGCGCTCAAGCGCGGAAGGGGAGCCGTCGCGGATGCACCGCTCGAACAGGACGACATCCACTTCTACTTCTGATGGAGCCAGAGTAATAGTATCTCCCTCGATGACCAGGGCTCTCGCGCTTACGTGAGAGAAGATTTTCTTGATAGCGGAAATGGCTTGACGAAGACTATGTCGAGCCTGATTCTCCCCTTTGTCTCCCCAGAGCAGGGTTGCAGCTTTATTCCGTGGCTGCGGCTTTCCCGGCGTGAGTGCGAGATAGGCCAGGAGGCCCTGGGCCTTCTTAGTGGGGAGAATCAGCGAGCGCCCGGATGAAAGTCGGGCTTCAAACCCTCCGAAGAGGCGAAGTGTGAGTAGTCCCATACAAGCCTCAGCGCATAGGGGGTGACTGCATTTCACCCATATCACCGCTGCTTCGGACAGCCAAGGAATAAAAATCCGTCATTTTTGACGATTCTATGACAAGCCCGTGACGGCTACTTAAGAGAATGCGCAAGAGAAACGAAAACTCACGGAGGGAGGGACTGCCTGTGAAACGCGCGAAATTGTGTGTCTCGACACTACTTGTGGTGATCTTATCCGGCCCGCTTGGGCTCCCATCAACACCGGCCCAGCACAAGGCGTTGAACACAACCAGGAGCCTTTCAGAAAAGGCCAGTGTGTACCTCGAATCCGGTCCATTTTCTCGGGCAAAGGCCGAACTCAATAAGCGCAGAAGCGAACGCAATCAACCATTGGACAAGCCCCTGGCCGACACTGCTTTGCGCAACGACCGGGAAAAAGTCGAAGTGCTCGCAAGGAACGTCACCTTCCCGGAAGTCCTGAACCTCGGTGAACTTCTGCTGAGCCTTGAATATCCGAATTCTACGCTTTTCTGTTTGGACGCTGCCTTATATGCGGGCCAGGTGGAAGGGTTGATCTTGGCAATGGATAGGGACACGGTCTTGGAACACGAACTCTATTGGACGATCGATAATGCCAAGGAGCTGTTTGACGCTTGCGCGATCATGTTTTTAACGGAAGCCGTCGCTGACCAAAACGTAAACGATAAAAGCCAGCTGGAAAATGTGAAAGAAGCACTTTTTGGACAGATATGGCTAATTCAGCAGAAGCTCAGCTTCGCGCGCGAGGTCAAGGTCAGAGCCCAGGAGGGTCCTGTCTGTGTTAAGTCTACGCGCGTGATGAACAACCACGTTCCGCCCGAAGTCATCGGCGCAGGTCAGTCGCAACGCGTGGACTTCTAAATCAAACTGATCTCTCGGTCAGTTCAAAAATGGTTGTCCAAATCTGCACAACCCAAGTCAGTCACAAAGAAGAACGGACTATGAGAGGAGACCGTGTGAGGTATCGATGTGATGGTGCCGGAGGAGGGACTTGAACCCTCACGGGGTTACCCCCACCGGATTTTGAGTCCGGCGCGTCTGCCATTCCACCACTCCGGCACGAGAGCTTTTATTGATAGCCAACACTCAGGCGGGATTCAAGAGGGCCGGGACGGATGGACTGAGTGCCGAGGGCTGAGTTGAGATCCTTGACCTTTGGCTCAGAGGCTGTGAAAAATTTTATGAGATCGATAGCGAACTCCGCAAAATCTCCCCTGTCCCCTCTTTTCCAAAGACGGGAACTCTTGGCGGAAAGAAGGAATTCCCAAATGCTTGCAGAGCATAGTTCTCGTTTTTTGGATCAATCCCCCTTTGAAAAAGGGGGACAAAAGGGGGATTTGAATTTTTTCACAGCCTTTAAGTCCCAAGGAGCGAAGTGCTAGAAGAGCAGCTTCCAGCACTCGGACAGCGAGGAGACGCCGAGTAGTTCCGGTTGTCGTATGGTGCCCAGTTGCGAGCTATTGCTGCGCGGAAGGATGCAGCGCTCGAAGCCCAGCTTGCCTGCCTCTCTGACCCGCGCCTCCGCCTGTGAAATGCCGCGGATCTCCCCCGCCAGGCCGACCTCGCCGAAGAAGACGGTCCTTGAGTCGAGAACGCTTTCCCGGGAACTGGAAGCGATGGCGGCAACGATGCCAAGATCGACCCCAGGTTCATCGACGTGAACACCGCCGGCAACGTTCACGAAGATGTCTTGATCGAAGAGCCTCGCGCCCATTTTTTTTTCCAACACGGCAACCAGCAACGCCACGCGATTGTGGTCGACGCCGATGGTCGTGCGTCTGGGTACCGCTAGGAAGGAGCGGCTCACCAACGCCTGGAGTTCCACCAGAATGGGGCGTGTTCCCTCCATGCTGCAAACCACCGCAGAGCCAGGAACCTGAAGGGGTCGTTCCATGAGAAAGATTTCCGAAGGGTTGCTCACCTCTTTGAGTCCGGCCTCTTTCATCTCGAAGACACCGATTTCATTCGTCGAGCCAAAGCGGTTCTTCACCGCGCGCAGAATGCGAAAACTGTGGCCGCGCTCGCCTTCGAAATAAAGCACCGTGTCGACCATGTGTTCCAGCACACGCGGACCGGCGATGGCGCCGTCTTTGGTGACATGGCCGATGAGAAATGTCGCGAGGCCGATTTTTTTTGCCAGGACAATGATCGAAGCGGAGCTTTCCCGCACCTGGGCGATGCTCCCGGGAGCGGAGGGCAACGAGGAGGTAAAAATGGTTTGAATCGAGTCGATGACGAGAACGCTTGGCTTGATTCTTTTGACATGTTCGATGATTCTTTCGAGAGACGTCTCGCTGAGAATGAGCAGCTTCGGCGCCGCGACGGCGAGCCGCTCGGCGCGCATTTTGATCTGCCGCGGGGATTCCTCGCCGGAGACGTAGAGACAGGTAAAGCCCTTCTCGCTGATGGCCGCGAAGGCTTGCAGGAGCAACGTCGACTTGCCGATGCCCGGGTCGCCGCCGATGAGGATGACCGAGCCGGAAACCAGCCCGCCGCCCAAGACACGGTCAAATTCGCCGATCCCCGAAAGCACCCTTCCTTCCTCAGCGGTGGCGATTTCATGGATTGGCGCGGGGTCTTCTTTGGTTCCAAGGCTCAGTTCGCCGCGCGGATGGGAAGCTCGCTCCTGCCTTTCTTCAACCAGGCTGTTCCACTGGCTGCAATCCGGGCATCGACCCAGCCACTTGGGAGACTGATAGCCGCAGCTCTGGCAGGAAAAGACGATCTTGGGTTTTGCCATCTTCAATTCTCTCTCATAACAAAAAGCAAGAAAAAAAGAACATCTGCAATCCCTGATACTCGGTGCCGGGCCGATGGAATCTTAGCGTGATGTATCCGAAAGCCGTTGAATAAGTAATGTCATTCTGAGCCGAAGGCGAAGAAGCTCTAAGTCCTCTGAGAACCTTCACGGAGCCTGCCCTGAGCACAGATCCTTCGCTTGCGCTCAGGATGACATCTTTTGAAACCTAAGAATATTCATGACACGGTGCCAGATTTATTAAACAGACTTTGATTCCGGGACACTAGCTTTCTCTGAAAGATTCTCTTGGACGGGCTCCCTAGGGATAACGGGAGTCAGCTTCCCAACGGGCGACAAAAGTTATCTGGCGCCAGCAAACCTGGGCATCACCTCTTGAGCCATAAGCGCCATCGAATCGAGTATTTTTTTTTGCTCCAGGGTGGCAAAGTTCATCATGAAGATGATGTAATTGGTCCCCGTCTCCCCGATCTCCTCTATCTGTTCGATACATCGTTTAGGATCGCCCACCAGGATCATCCTCTCGCGGTAAAGCTCATCGTAGTTTCGCGGCCGCACGGCAAGCCTCGCATTGAGGTAAGGCACCATGCCCTGCCTGGCGTTCTTTTGGGCCTCGGCTTCCGTAGGGGCGACATTACTGTGAAAGCACTGCACGACGTCGTACGCCTCGGGGTCATGCCCGGAGTCAGAAAGGGTGGACTTGTAGTAATCCACTTTGTCCTTGACTTCGGCAATAGTCGCACAGCTTGCGTACGGAATGCCGAGAATCGGATATCCCTTTTTGCCCGCGACCTCATAGGACCCCTGGCTCAAGGCGGCGAAATACAAAGGCGGCGTAGGTCTCTGAATAGGGGTGACATTCAGAGAAACATTATCGATGCGATGGTACTTGCCCTGGTAAGATACCTTTCCATTGCTCCAGGCAAGCTTGATGACCTCGAGGCTTTCAACAAGAATATCCCGGTTATCTTCCTTGACACCGAAGCCGACCAATTCAGGAGGCGTTCCACGCCCCACGCCAAAGTCCAGCCGGCCATCGCTGAGGACATCGACCATGGCGTACTCTTCGGCCGTAAGGATCGGGTTTCTAAACGGCAGGAGAGATACCGCAACCCCCAGCCTAATCTTGTTTGTTCGCTTTGCAGCACAGGCCATGAGGACCGGAGGCGACGGGACGACGCCAAAGAAGTCAAAATGGTGTTCTCCAAACCAGAAGCATTCATAGCCGAGAGTCTCGGCCCATTGGACTTGCTCCAGCATCTGGTCATAGTAATGGTTCAAAGACTTATCGGCCTGAGGATGGTAATCCCCGATCACGAACATGCCAAATTTCATTCAAAAACCTCGTCCAGAAAGTGTGAAATGATTCGCGGAAATTTCAAAGAGGCTACT